>JAZDIF010000083.1:0-2915 GCA_043805205.1 Microcaldota archaeon | reverse complement strand
TCGACGGCGAAAATGGGGGCGCTGATGCTTCCCATTGGCGAGTTCAGCCTGATCATCGCCGCGGCTGCCGCGCAGTTCGTCGGCAACCCGCAGGATTTGGTTTCAACCGCCTTTACGCTCGTCTTGCTTTCCAGCATTGTTTCCCCGTTTTTGTTCGACCGCTATAAATCAATCGCTTCCTTCCTTTCGAAAGCCTACCCGAAGAGCTTGAGAAAGACAACTTCGGTTTTGGGAAAGGAACTGCATTCTTTGGAAAAAGCCTATCGAAACCCGGCTTTGCAAAACGAGTTTTCGACTTCGCTGAAAAGTTTTATCATAAATCTTGTCGTGGCTTTCGCGATCGTTTACATGAGCGTGCTCGCTTCGTTCAAAATAGACTTGAGCTTCATTCCCTTCCTTCCCAAAGAACTGTCAGTAAACGCGTTGATCTTGCCGCTCGTCATATGGCCGGTTTTCAAGGCGATTAACGACTTGAAGTATATCGCCTACTCCGCGGTCTCATCCTGGTCTAAAGAGCATTTTCCATATTGGAAGAGGCATCACGATGCCGGTTTGGTGGCTGCGGAAATAACCACTTCCTTCATCCTCACTTTCGTTGGCGTGTTCGCCTGCATAGTCTTTTATTATTTCCTGCCTTCGCTGTTGCTCGTTCCAATTGTTTTCGCGCTTTTGGCGGTAATGTACTTGAGCAAGAGCATTTACGCTTTGTTCGAGCAGGCGGAGGATTTGGAGAGCGTTGCTTTGGCTAGCGGGGTTTCCAGCGGCGAGGTAATCGGGCTTTCGAGGGAATTGGGAGCGTCCGCAAGAAAGCTCGCGGAGTTGGCTGAAGAGCGGGAGAAGGCAATGCGCGAGATTCGCGCTGCGTTGAAAGCCGGGCATTCCGCGAGGGCGAGGAGCGAAATGAGGGCGTTCAAAGCCAGGGAGCAGGCTTTGCTTTCTTCACTGTACGGGCTAGAAAAGAGGGAGGAGAGGAAGGAATTCAGGGAGTTCAAGCGCGAGGAAAGGCAGACGAAGAAGGCGTTGGAGCACTATTTCGTGAAGCAAGCGCCGCGCATTCTCGCGGAAAAGAGAAAAGCCAAACTCAGGGCCAAGCTGAAGCCGGCGGACCGTCCTAGAAAGCCAGTGCGCCGCAAAAGGAAATAAAAGCTTCCAAACGCATATCTTATTCTGTGATGAGAAGGAACAACCACTGAGCGCAAGCGTTGATGAGGTTGATAGCGTCTGAGGAAATCCTTTTTCTTTAACGAAAGAAAAAGGCTTTCAACCCAAAAAGAAACTTTGGCCCAAAAAAGAAAGTTTAACCCAAAAAGAAAACTATTTTTTTGGTGTTTGATTTTGCAGTACCGTATTTTGGCGGAAGGGAACGTGCAGGGGGTCAACTACCGTTCTCTCGCAAAACGAATCGCCGACGAATTGGGCGTGAAGGGCTTCGCCAGAAACCTTCCCGACGGCAGGGTTGAAATAGTGTGCGAGTGCGGTGAAGAAAAGCTGGGCGAATTCAAAAACAGGCTTGAAAGAAAAAGCTCTTCTTTTTTCGGAATGAATGTGGAAAAAATAACCGTGGAAAAGCTTTCCTTCCCACAAAAATTCTCTTCTTTTGAAATCGAGTTTTGACGCTTTGCTAGTGGCTTTTTTAAAGCGTTAAACCAGTATTTTTATTGGATTTGCTAAAAACCGGGGGTAGGCTCATGAAAAACGCCGTTTTGTTTTCTTTCGTAGCGTTATTCTTGTTTTCAGGATTGGTTTTCGGCGTTGGGGGTGCTGAGGCAACCGGCGAGAATGCTTTTGATGACGGTTCAGCTTCAACTTCAGCTTCTGCTTCAATAACCTCCTCGAGCCAACCGGTTTCCACGCCTTCTTCCGGCGGCGTTTGTTCTTTCCTGTACGGCGCTGAAGGCGGGCTGAAGTTGTACGATGTTGTAGGGCATTCTGCGGACGAGGCTAATGCCGGAGATCCGGAGAAGGGAACTGTTGACGACCAGAAGTTCGAGTCGGTGGTTTTCGACGGAAAAGAGTTGGTTGATTCGACTTACTTGTATGACTTGTCGAAAGCCCCGACAGACGCTGTTGAACTCAAGGAAATTCGCGTTTTGTCAAAGGTTGGCGAAGGACACAAATGGAGCGTTGGAACGGACGCAAAATATTCCTTCGACCCTTTCGCTTTGGTTGAAGTTACGAAGCTTGACGGAAAAAAATCCTTGGCTGCAGTAACGGAAATTGCTTTTTCTGACGATAAGGGCTTGAAGTCGGCATACCAGTTTGACTTGACGGGCTCGGTGCCCGTTTTGAAAAATGGGGAGGATACCGCAAGCGCGAAAAGGATTTTGATAAAGTCTTACGGCAAAGAGCCGAGCTTGCTTTTTAAATTCTCTGGAACAAAACAAAAGGTTTCGGGAGTTTCTTTCGGGGAAAACGGCCCGTCGTGCTTTTTAGTGCGTTTTGACGACAACGACCAGACCAACAGCTTGGATGAGAAGGCTTCCGGCTGGCAGTGGGTTTCTGAAATCGATTTCAACGGAAGGACGGCTGCCTACTCTTTCGGCGGTGACGACGTTCTGACGCAATTGACGGGTTCGAAGGAAAGCGGTTGGATTCACGTTTTATCGTTTTCCACCACCAAGGCGAGCGTTTCATTCAAATATTGCAATGCCCTTGCGGACGCCAAGACTTTCAAGGGAACCGTGGCGAAAATCGGAAAGGCGAAGTTCAAGTTCGTCAAGGTTTTCGAGGAAAAGCCGGAGTACAAGATTTCCAAGGAAGACGACAATCTCCTGCTCAAGCCAAAGCTTGCGGACGAAAAGTTTTCTTCAATCGTGAAATTCGCTTTCTACCCCCTCTTGTACGACACCAGTGCATTCGAATCCTTCAGAACTCCTTCGGCAATCCCGCCGGCGGTTTCGGAAAAAGACTTGTCT
>JAZDIF010000082.1:0-3597 GCA_043805205.1 Microcaldota archaeon | reverse complement strand
AATCGTGCCCGCCGATGGGAAGCAAATTGCGAAGTGAAACGAGATTGTAGCAGTCCACGATGCCGTTGACTCTCGGGAGCGATTCTCCGTTCGAAACTCGTTTTGCCAAAGCTTCCGCCGAAGGCTTTCTTTTTGTCGGGTCTTCGCCGAAAGCCCGGTACATCTTGCGCCAAGCTGCTATGCTGGGGTTTTCGGCTAAAACGGGAATTTGCCTTGCTTTCTTTTCAGCTTCTCTGGTTTCTGCAAGGTACGCCTGCTCGTCTGTAATAGAGTTTTTCGAGCATTCGCCTTCAGCGATTCCAATTGTTATCCCTAGAAATTTTGCCGCCACTTCGGCTGAAATCGAAATCATTTTCTTTCAACCTCTCTTCCCCTGAATTTGCAACTGCACTTGGATTACTTCCTTTGCTTTCTTCAAGAACAAGTCTTCAGCCTCGCGCGTTGTTGGAATGGTGCAGCCCGCTGCAATAGTGTGCCCCCCGCCGAGCCCTCCAGCTGCTTCGCCTCCTTTTCGCATTACTTCCCCCAAATCCAAGCCTTTTTCCACAAGCGCCCTGCTCGCCCGCCCGGATATCTTCGTTTTTCCCTCCTCGTCGAAACTGAATGCTAGGACAGGCTTGTTTCTTTCAACCAACCCGGAGTTGAAGAAAACGCCTGCGACTATCCCGATTACCGTGTCCGGAACCTCGCCCCTAGCGTCGATAAAGTAGAACACCCCAAGGTCCATGAACTGTTTTTTGGCGTAAGCCAGGCCGAACCTGATTTCTTTCCTGTGTTCGGCGAGGATTTTCTTGGCTTCCTCCAGCGCCCCCTCTTCCCGCAGGCACACTCTCACTCCCAACTCCGCCTTTTCCCGCCTTCCGCACGCGTTCAACAACGTAGAAAACTCCAACGCATCGCGCAACTCGCTTTTCTCCGGCTCTTGCAAAAACAAGTACGCGTCTCCAACCAGGTTTTCCAGCACTTCTTCCGGCAGTCCCTTGCTTTTTCCGTATTCTATGAGCAAAGAAGCGAGTTTTTTCCTCTGCAAGGCGTTCAAGCCGTAGTAGGAAATCCAATCCCCGTTTTTCTTGAGCGGAATGCCGTTCTTGTTGAGGAACGAAGCGCACGCTTTCTCGTTCGCGCTCAATCCCGGAAGGAAAGGTTCCGTAGAGTAAGTAAGGAATTGGATTAACGGCCTTGTTACCCTCCCGAACATTCTCAAGTCTTTAGACACGAAAACGTGTTTTTTCCCTTCCCCCTCCTCGAGCATTTTCCTGTTCAAGCCGATGAACCCGGTTTTGGGGTAGTCTTGCAAGTCGCCCACCGCCCCCACGATTCCCAGTTGCGTTACTTCCTTGTACTCCAAATGGCGGAAGCAGAAGTATGCCGTGGAAGAAGAGCATAATTCCGTAGTTCCGTCCAGCCCGAAATCGTGCGGGTTGCACATCAAAACGTTTTCTTTCGGTTGTCCTGGAGAAGGATGGTGATCTATCACGGCTACTTCAGCGTTCAGTTGGTTTACCAACTGCATTTGCCCGCTGCCGATGTCGGAAAAAACAATTTCCCTCTCTTCTTTTAGTTCTTCGATGGTGGTTTCGTCAAAACGCTTTGCCACCTTCATCCTGAATGGAACGAGCGCTTTCTTCAGACAAAAGGCGATTATAGCCCCCGAGGCCAAGCCGTCCGCGTCGTAGTGGTGAACTACCAGCGGGCTTCGCATGGAGAGTATTGCATCTCCCGTTTGCTTGGCGCGTTCGAAAAAACCAGTTTCGTTCCTCTCCATTTTTCCTTCCGCCTTCAAAGAAAGTTTTATTTTCCCGGTTGCTTTTGTTTCTTTCTACCCGGTGTTCAAAACCCATGTCCAGGATCTCGCAAAAGAATTTCGAGCGAATAGCAGAAAACGCTTTGCAAATACTGTACGACTCGTATCCCGTCGCATTATCCACGAGCAAGGTGGCGGTGGAGTTGGCCAGGGATAATGAGTTCGCAGGAAAGGTTTTGGACTTCTTGGCGGGGAAGGGTTTTGTCCTCAAGAAAGACAAGGAGAATCGCATAGACTGGCTTTTGACGAAAGGCACGAAGGAAAAGTACGACAAGCTCGTTTGAGTCTTGCCGTCAGATTTCTATCGTTTCTCCCAGGTTGGGCGCGATTACTTCCACGTTGTTCAGCTTCCTTCCCAATTCGTCGGTAAACTCTTCGCACTTCGCCGCTTCCCCGTGCTGTACGAAAACCCTCTTCAAGCCGCGGATGGTTTTCGTGAATTCGATGAGTTCCTTGTGGTCCGAGTGGGCGGAGAACTTGGCTTGCGCGACTTTCAGCTTGACTTCAATCTTCTCGTCGTCAATGTCCAATTCCTTAGCCCCGTCGAGCAGTTCCCTTCCCCTGGTTCCGGCGGCTTGGTAGCCGACGAGAATGACTTTGTTATTCGGGTCGCCTGCCAAGTGCTTCAAGTAGAACAGCACGGGCCCTCCGTTGAGCATTCCGCTCGTTGTCACGATTACCGCCTTTTCCTGTTCCAGTACGTCGCTCTTGTCTTTCCTTTCCGGGTATTGGTAATAATTGCTCTTGAACGGGTCGTCGTCGCTCGTCAAAATCCTTCTCTGCACTTCCCTCTTCAGGTGAATCGCGTTGTG
This sequence comes from Microcaldota archaeon, assembly GCA_043805205.1. Lineage (GTDB taxonomy): Archaea > Micrarchaeota > Micrarchaeia > Norongarragalinales > Norongarragalinaceae > UBA10210. The sequence goes on along the minus strand of JAZDIF010000082.1, from coordinate 981 downwards.
CCTGTATATCCTCAAAGCTTTCTTCACCATTCCGTCCAAGTAAATTGGGGCGGGCGGGATGGCTTTCGAGCGCAGGAAATTCTCCAGCGTAAGCAAAATTTCCTGCCCCCTGCCTATCGCAAAAGTGGGGATGATGACTTTCCCGTTGTGGGAGAGGGTTTCATTCACTTCCTTTGCTAGAGACGCGTAGATTTCCTTGCTGCTCAAGTGCTGGTCTTGCTTAGAGCCGTAAGTGCTCTCGATGATAAGCGTGTCAGCTTGGATTCCCCTTTTTGCGCCTTCCAACAGCCTCGTTTCGCGGGTGTTCAAGTCCGCAGTGTAGAGGATCCTGTGCCCCGAGTCTTCCACTAGCGTCATCGCGCTTCCCAGAATGTGTCCGGAGTCGTACAGGGTGACCGCGTCTTTCTTCTGCTCGTACTCGAGAATCTGCACGTTTTTCAGCATTTTAGCCAGGTCTTGGTTGGCGTATGCGTGCGTCGCCCGTTCTATGTTCAAATAGTCGGACAGCAAAAGCTGCACCAAATCGCGCGTGGGTTTGGTCATCCAGGTTTTTCCCTTGTAGCCCCTGGCGTACAACGCGGGCGCGTAGCCCGAGTGGTCCAAGTGCGCGTGGGAAAGGACGACGTAGTCCAAACGTTTTATCTGCCTTTCTTCCAACAGCGGGTATTCCTCGTTCTTCCCGCTTATCTTAATCCCGCAATCGAGCAGGACGTTTCTCTTGCCTTGCAAGAGAATGGCGCTTCTGCCTACTTCTTTGGCTGCGCCTAGAAAACTTACTTCCATTTTCAAACTAAACCTCCGTTTAGACTTTTTTTCCTAAGGATTAATCGCAGCTGGCGGGAAAAAAGAAATTCCTCCGCTGGGAGGTTTTTCTCTTCCCCAAAAGCCGTTTTTAAGCCTCAAATACTCTTTTATGTTGCCTTCGAGAGTTTTTATTAGTAGTGTTTGAGACCATGTCGCTGAATGATTTGATAGAGGAAC
>JAZDIF010000081.1:0-23353 GCA_043805205.1 Microcaldota archaeon | reverse complement strand
CAAGCAGTTGATCGAAGACATTAGGAAGACCGGAGCTCGGATAAAACTCATTTCCGACGGGGACGTTTCCGGAGCCATTTCCCCTTGTTTGGAAGAAAGCGGGATTGACTTGCTGCTCGGCGTAGGCGGTGCGCCGGAAGGCGTAATAGCTGCCGCTGCGGTAAAATGCCTTGAAGGGGATTTCCAGGGAAAGCTTGTTTTCAGGAACGACGGGGAAAGAAAAAGGGCCGAGGGAATGAATTCGCCCACTGGAATCCTGAGAATCAACGATTTGGTGAAGGACAACGTGATGTTCGTGGCAACCGGAGTGACCGACGGGAGCATGCTTGAAGGCGTGAGGTTCAAGCACGAAACGATTGAAACGCACTCGATGGTGATGCGTTCCAAAACCCGCACCACCCGGTTCATTAAAGCTCTTCATAATGATAAGTACGTCCACACGACGTGAAGGTGATAGGGAAAAATGAAGGTTTTGATATTGTGCGGCGGGAAAGGAACGCGGCTCAGGCCTTACACCCACTCGATTCCAAAGCCCATGCTTTTGCTGGGAAGAAAACCGATTTTGGAGTACACTATTGACCATTTCAAGAGGGAAGGGTTCAAAGACATTGTTTTAGCGGTGGGCCACTTGAAAGAACAAGTTATCAATTACTTCGGCAATGGAAAGAAGTTCGGAGTGAACATAGAATACGCAATTGAAGAAAAACCCGTGGGCGACGCCGGAGGAGTGAAGAACGCCGAAAAATTCTTGAAAAGCGAGGATACGTTTTTGTTGGAAATGGGGGATCACTTGACCAACCTCGACTACCGGAAGCTAGTTGAATTTCACAAGAAGCACAAGCCCCTCGCAACCGTGGGTTTGAAGAGAATCGGAACTCCATCCCAATTCGGAACCGCGTCGGTAAATGAAAAACTTCAAGTGGTTGAATTCAAGGAAAAACCCATCATAGAACAGCTGGTGAACTCGGCGACTTACGTTTTCAACAAGCGCGTTCTCGATTATTTCCCGGACGAGGGAGTGATTTCTTTCGACGTGCTTCCCAAACTCGTCAAGCAGAGAAAGCTTATGGGATTCATTTTCGACGATTATTGGGTTGACGTCGGGGGAATAAAGGAGTACGAAGAGCTCAACCAGTCGGTAAGCGTCATGGACATGATAGTCCACTCCGCAGGCGTGAAAACCTAGGCAAAACAAACTTTTTTTTAACCGGGTTCGTAATGAACCCGTACATGCCTTTGAAGAGAACCCTGGGTTTTTGGGAGCTCACGCTAATGGGCGTCGGCATCATAGTCGGCGCGGGAATCTACGTTCTAGTGGGCATCGCAGGAGTTCAAGCGGGAAGCGCCCTGTGGGTAAGCTTTCTCTTGGCGGGAATAATCGCCGGGCTCATGGCGCTGGACTACGCCGAATTGACGTCCATGCTGCCCAAAGCCGGAAGTACCTATTATTTCACGAAAGAAGCATTTCGCTCGAAGCCCTTCGCGTTCATAATGGGATGGATTACGCTGGCGACGCTCGTCGTTTCGTCCGCGGTCGTGGCTCTCGGCTTCGGAACCTACTTCAAGTTGTTGTTCCCCGGAATTTCAATCGCAACGGCCGCCGGGGGTTTGATAGTTTTTCTTGCTGCGATCAATTTCTTCGGGGTGAAGTATGCAAGCGGGTTGAACATCCTCTTCACGATTCTCGAAGTCGCGGGGCTGGTTGCAATAATCCTCTTCGGGTTCGGAATTCTCAACCCGTCCTATTCCCTTCCCGAATTGTCTTTCGAATCCTCCGGCGGAATCCAGGGGATTCTCGGCGCGAGCATACTCGCGTTCTTCGCGTACCTGGGTTTTGAAACGCTCGCCAACGAAGCCGAGGAAGCCAAGAAAGTGAGGAAAACCCTTCCCAAGGCGATTCTCACGGCGATAGTCATTTGCATAATCCTTTACGTTGCCACCGCACTGGCATTCACGAACATAATGAGCTTGGACGATATTACGGCGGCAGCGCAAAACAAGCTCGGACCTCTTGCCGTAGCAGGGGGAAAAGCCGGCGGGGCCCTGTTGCTGGGGGCGTTGGGAATAATCGCGCTGTTCTCCACCGCCAACACCGTCCTCATCATGATGCTCGGCGCGAGCAGGATGATCTACGGGCTTGCCGAAGACTCTGCACTGCCAAAGCTATTCCTTAAAACCAGCAGGTTTGAAACCCCGCATTTTGCGATAATTTTTGCAGCGTTGCTTTCCATCCTCATTGCGTTCACCGGAGAACTGAAGTTCATAGCGGAAATCACGGTAATGGGAATGTTCGTCGTTTTCTTCGTGGACAACGCGAGCGTAGTGATGCTGAGGAAGAAGGAACCAAAGGCCGAACGGGGCTTCAGAATCCCGTTCAACATCCGCGGAATCCCTTTCTCAACGGTAATCCTGGGCTTCGCGTTGGTGGGAATAGCCGCGAACGAGTTTTACAAGAACAACGCCTTGCTCTACGGGGTTCTCGCGATAATAATCCTGGGCTTCGTCGCTTACTACGCCGAGAGGCTCATAGCGCAACCGAAGCCGGAAACGAAAAAAAGAAAGTAAAAAAGAAAAAAAAGGAAAACTCTCAGCCGTCTTCCTCGTCCGCTTCCTCCACTTCCTTGGGCACGCTAGTTTCGGGGTTTTCGAACTCTTCAACTTCCAGCCCGTTAGCCGCCCTCACCAGCGCCTTCTTCGCGTGCTTCAAGCGCGCTATCGCCTCGTGGCTCAACAGCCACTTCTGCCTAAAAGTCGCGTTTCCCGAGTTTATGCGGCCGATGTTCTCTTCAAGACGCGAAATCGCGTTATCCAAACCCGCGGTCGTCAGGTTTTTCGCCTGCAACTTTTCCCGCACCTGCTTCAAAACATCCAGCGCGTTCTCAAGCTTTGACGTGGAATTTGCTATTTCCGCGTCAAGAATGTCCTGCAAAGCGTTTTTGCGGAATTCCTTCCACGCGTCCGAAACGTTCTTCGCGATTTCCTTCCTTTCCGGGGCAGTCGCGTTTTCGAAAGCCAGGGCCTGCGCCTGCACGAACGCGGTGAAAGCCGAAATCGTGTCGTTCGAAACGCCCTTCTTTTCCAAAGCCTCCGCGTTGTCGATGATGTTCTGGAACCTGAAGTTCCAAGCGCTCTGCAAGCCGTCCTTCAGCTTCTGCACGCACTGCGAAACGTTGTCTTCGGACTGGCACTTTATCTTCTCCCTCGCCAGCTCGCCAATGCCCGTTTCGGTTTGGAAACAGCTTTCCCTCTGAGTAGAGTTGTCGAACTGCCTGCAGCGGTGGTAGCGCGCGTCTCCCGTGAGGTTTTCCTTAATGTGCTTGAGATACTCTTCCGCAATCCTCTTGTTCGCCTCAATCCTTTCCTTTACCTTTTCCTTCACGTTCTCAAGGATTCCTCCGACGCCCACTTTCTCGCAGTCCTTCTCCGGATCCCAGCCGTCGTTCCTGGCAAAACACTTGTTAGGGTACTGCTTTCCGTCAGGACAAGCATAGGGTTCGAACTCCATCGTGCAGACCTTGAACCTGTTCCTCACGCCGGCTATTGCCGAAACGGCTGCAACGGAGGGGGTGGCTGTTGCACCGCCATCATTAGAAGCTTCGTTTTCTCCCGAATTAGAGTCGGCGAAAACGAACGCTGACGCCAAGCCCAAGAGCAAAACTCCGAACAACAACATCATTTCAATCTTCATTTCCAAATCACCCGCGCACTGCGCGCGAACAATCAAATTCCGGTTAATATTTAAGCATACTTTCGGAAAAACGCTTTACGAAGGCAGGGAAAAGCTTTACCCTATCCTTTTTTCCCGAAATAAGCTTCACGCGTCCTTATTTCAACAGCCCCGGAAGGAGGCATCATCAGGGTTAAAAGAAAGGTTTTAGAAAACAGATTCGGTGGGTTACAATCGTGAAGAAAATTTTCGCAATGCTAATCCTCTTGGCAGCCGCATTTACCAGCGCAGCCACGATCAAAGGAACAGTTTTCGACTCCGACCTCGAGCCGGTAAAAGCCATAGTTTCCCTCAACACCACTCCCCTGCAGACGATGGTAGCGCAAAACGGTTCTTTCTCTTTTCAAGTCCCCCAAGGTTCTTTTTCCCTTACTGCAAAAGCGGGAAACTACTCTACGGCGGAAACCCTGTCGATAGAGAAGGACGGCATTTTCAACATAGACTTGATCCTGTTCGGCTTTGAAGACCCGACGCTGGAAATTCCTAGCGTTTCCGAAGGAACGGGTTTCGAAGGGCAGGAGACGGCAGTCGGCGAGGAACCTCCCTCGCAATTGCCGTGGACTGCGGGTATAATGGTGCTGGCGGTCGCCGTAGCACTCGCATTAGTCTTGTACAAGTGGAAGGGCTTGAAGAAAGAGGCAAACGAGCCCAAGGAAGAAAGGGTTGAAAAGAAAAGCGATGGCGGGGGTTTGAACGAATTTCAAAAACAAATCCTTTCCGAAATAAGGAAGAGCGAAGGGCGTATCAACCAGAAGGAATTGCGGAAATTATTGCCTTGGAGCGAGGCGAAAGTTTCAATAGAATTGGATTTGCTCGAGGAAAAAGGAATAATAAAGAAGATAAGGAAGGGGCGCGGGAACATCATCATCCTGGTGGGAAAATGACGTTGTTGAAGCAAGTGCAGGCGATCATAGTTTCCAAAGGCAACGTGCTGCTTTTGAAAAAACGCGACATCAAGTTCAAGAGTGGAAAGTGGTTCCGCACAAAAAATTCGTTCTGGCGCCTCCCCAAGGGAAAGCTCGAAAAGGGGGAAAGCGCGATAAAAGGGCTGAAGAGGGAACTGAAGGAAGAAACTGGCTTGGAGAAAATCAAGATCGGCAAAAAAGTTTTCTCGTACGGGCTCGAAGCTCCTAAAGGATTGCACAGGAAAGTCGACGCGTTTCTGGTTTTCACTGAAGAAAAGCCCCGCATGACGAAAGACGGGAGGGAGGAAGGGATAGAAGAAATGGCTTTTTTCGACGCGTGGACCGCTTGGAAAAAGCTGAATTTCGATTCGGAAAAAAAATCCTTGAAGGCCGCAATGGCAGTGTGGGCTGCAGACTGCGCCGAAAGCGTGCTTCATTTTTTTGAAAAGAAACACCCGGGAGACCGCAGGCCCAGGAAAGCCATTCAAGCTGTGAGGGACTGGGTTGAAGGGAAAATAAAAATGCCTCAAGCCAAAAAAGCGTCATTGGCCGCGCACGCTGCAGCCCGCGGAACGAAAGATCCGTTGGCTCGCGCTGCGGCTCGTGCTGCAGGCCAAGCCGCAGCAACAGCCCATTCCGCAGGTCACGCGCTCGGAACTATCTATTACGCGGAAAAATGCAGGGAAAACATTTAAAAACCGAAATAGCGTCTATAGTAGAGGCTAGACGCTACATCTTGGGTTTTTGCTGGACAGGTAGTGTTTTCCAGCACCGTCGGACGCTACGGCAGAAAGGGGATAGACAAGGAAAAGGAGGCGGTTTGAGAATGATTTGTCCTTACTGCGGGCACCCGGAAACCGAGGTTTTGGAAAGCCGGGATTCGGAAGACTCCACGCGAAGGCGCAGGGAGTGCGAAAAGTGCAAAAAGCGTTTTACAACTTACGAAAGAGCGGAAGCTCTCGACTTGGTCGTGGTGAAGAAAGACGGGCGGCGCGAAAAGTTCAACAGGGACAAGCTTAAAGCAGGAGTGGAAAGGGCTTGCCACAAGCGCCCGGTGAGCGTGGATGCGATTGAAAACGTGGTTGCTGAAGTGGAAAGGGAATTGAGGAACATGGAGGAAACGGAAATTCCTTCCAACAAAATCGGAGAGATCATAATGGAAAAGTTGAAGAAGCTGGATAAGGTGGCGTACGTCCGCTATGCGTCCGTGTACAAGGAGTTCGAGAGCGCAAGGGATTTTGCGAAGGAAGTCGAGAAACTGTCTAGCGAAAGGAAAAACTGAAACTGAACCAAGGAGGGGTGGGGAACGATGGTCAAGGCAATCGCTGGAGAAACCGTTTTGGAACAGCCGGACAAGGACTTGAAGTTCGAACGATACTTTACGAAGAAAGGCGTTCTTCCTTTCGACGAGATAAAGTGGGAATACCGGGATGCTGAGATTACGGACGCAACCGGAAAGGCGATTTTCTCGCAAAAAAATGTTGAAGTGCCGTCCACTTGGTCCCAGCAGGCGGTGAAGATAGCCGTTTCAAAATACTTCCGCGGACAGATGGGAACCGCTGAAAGGGAAACGAGCGTGAAGCAATTGGTGGGAAGGGTTGCAACCACGATTGCAAACTGGGGCAGGCAGGGTAACTACTTTTCCAGCGAAGAAGAGGCTGAAGCGTACGAGCACGAGCTGACGTTCATCCTCGTCAACCAACTCGCAGCGTTCAATTCTCCCGTTTGGTTCAACGTTGGAATTGAGCCCCACCCGCAATCCTCAGCTTGTTTTATCAATTCTTTGAAGGACGACATGAGAAGCATTCTCAACCTTGCGGTCACTGAAGGAATGCTTTTCAAATACGGAAGCGGAACTGGCACAAACTTTTCTACGCTCAGGTCTTCCAAGGAGCACTTGAGTTTTTCCACCGGCAGGGCGAGCGGACCCGTGAGTTTCATGAGGGGCTTCGACGCTTTCGCAGGCGTAATCAAAAGCGGAGGGCGCACGAGGCGCGCTGCAAAGATGGTCATTCTCAACGCCGACCATCCCGACGTAGTGCAGTTCATCAATTCGAAGGCGAACGAAGAGAAGAAAGCGTGGTCTTTGATAGACGCGGGTTACGACGGGAGCGTGGACGGGGAGGCTTACGGTTCGGTTTACTTCCAGAACGCCAACCACAGCGTCCGCGTTACGGACGAGTTCATGCGTGCGGTGGAGAACGACGGCGATTGGACTACGCACGCCGTTACTACTGGAGAACCAGTCGACACGTACAGGGCGAGGGATTTATTCAGGCAAATCGCTGAAGCGGCGTGGATTTGCGGAGACCCGGGATTGCAGTTCGACACCACCGTCAACAAGTGGCACACTTGCCCCAACAGCGGGAGAATCAACGCTTCCAATCCATGCAGCGAGTACATGTTTCTCGATGACTCCGCATGCAACCTCGCTTCTTTGAACTTGATGAAGTTCAGGCTGGAAAACGGCGAGTTCGACGCCGAGAGCTTCAAGCACGCGGTGAAAATCATCATCACCGCAATGGAAATAATCGTCGACAGTTCATCTTACCCGACCGAGGCTATTACGAGAAACTCGCACGACTTCCGCCCGCTGGGAATAGGCTATGCGAATCTCGGGGCGTTGTTGATGAGCGAAGGGCTTGCTTACGACAGCGAAGAGGGAAGGAATTTTTCAGCCGCAATAACTGCTTTGCTGAGCGGTTACGCTTACCATACGTCCACTCTCATCGCCGAGAAACTCGGCCCGTTCAAAGGCTATGCTGCAAACGAAAAACCGTTTTTGAACGTCATGAAAATGCACAGGGACGCGGCGTACTCCCTTCTCGAAGACGCCAAGCAGCCGAGGATGTTCGAGGAAGCGAGGCGGGCGTGGGATTTTGTTTTGGAAAGCGGCAGGAAAAACGGGTTCAAAAACTCCCAGATTTCCGTGCTCGCGCCGACGGGAACAATCGGTTTTCTCATGGACTGCGACACTACGGGAATAGAGCCGGACATTGCCCTGATAAAATACAAGTGGCTCGTAGGGGGAGGGGTGATGAAAATAGTGAATAACACCGTTCCCCTTGCTTTGGAAAAACTGGGTTACAAGAAGAACGAGATTACAGACATCATGCAGTTTTTGAACGAGCACGAGACAATCGAAGGAGCTCCGCACTTGAAGGAAGAACACCTTTCGGTGTTCGACTGCGCGTTCAAGGCGAGGAAAGGAACGCGGTCTATCCACTGCATGGGGCACATCCGCATGATGGGGGCTGTGCAGCCGTTCATCAGCGGGGCTATTTCGAAAACAGTGAACCTTCCGGCAGAAGCCACGGCGGAAGACATTGAAAACGCGTACTTGCAAGCTTGGAAGCTCGGGTTGAAGGCAATCGCAATCTACCGCGACGGTTCCAAGAGAACCCAGCCTCTGACCACTAGCTTGAAGGCGGAAGCCAAGCAGGAGGAAAAAGAGAAGATAGTTTACCTTCCCATGCGCCAGCGCCTTCTGGACGAAAGGCGGGCTATAACGCACAAGTTCAACGTCGGAGGGCACGAGGGATACATAACAGTAGGGTTGTACGAAGACGGCAGGCCCGGAGAGATTTTCGTGACGATGGCGAAGGAGGGAAGCACGTTGTCCGGAATGATGGACGCTTTTTCCACCGCAATTTCGATTTCGCTCCAGTATGGCGTTCCGCTGAAGGTCATGGTGAAAAAGTTTTCCAACATGAGGTTCGAGCCAGCCGGAGTGACGAACAACGAGCAAATCCGCTTTGCCAGGAGCATTCTCGACTACATTTTCAAGTGGCTGGCGCTCAAGTTCCTCGACAAGGACGATTTGGAGGAGCTCGGGATAAACAACGTTGAATTGACGACGACCCAAACCAAGCTTGACGAGAAAACCGAAAGCACTCTCGCGGGCAAAGTGAAGCCCCAGTACTCGGAAAGCGGGGTTCCCACGGAGAAAATCCTGAAGGACGAGTCTAAAGTGCGTTTTCTTCCCGCGGACGAAGCAGCTGGAGTGACTAGGTCTTTCGAAAACCAGACCGACGCGCCCATTTGCGACGACTGCGGGAGCATAATGGTGCGAAGCGGCTCGTGCTACAAGTGCTTCAACTGCGGCGGCACCAGCGGATGCTCGTGATTGGCTTGCCTGGAAAGATTTACACGAAGAAAGGGGACTACGGGCTTACTGCGACGCTCGCCGGAGAAAAACTCCCTAAAAATCACGCGGTAATAGTTGCTAACGGCGAGATCGATGCGCTCCAGTCTTCCCTCGATTTCGCCAGGGCCGCGTGCAAAAACCCCGCGCTGGAAAAAAAAAATAGACTGGATCCAGGAAAAATTGTGGCAGACGGGCGGAGAAATCTCGTTCGGCAAAACCGCCGGACCGGTGAAAAACCCGGTTTCCGAAAAGGACGTGGAAAAGCTCGAAGGATGGATAGACGGGTTATGCGGGAAAACGGAATTCAAGCGCTTCGTGCGTTTTCACGATGTTCTAGCGATGAAGTTCAACGACGCAAGGGTGAAATGCCGGAAGACCGAAGCTTCCTTGGTTCCCTTGCTGGAAAGCAAGCGCATCCGCCCCGAAACGTTCAAGTTTTTCAACCGGCTGGGCGACTTGCTGTACGCGGCGGCGTGCTCTTGCGAAAAATGAGGTGCGTTGAATGAAGCTGTTGATTCTGGCGGTTTTCTCCTTAGTTTTGATTGCAGGATGCGTGCAAAACTCCGCACAGCAGCAGGCAACCGCCTCCCCGACTGCAGGCGTGGCGGTTGCCGGAACCGGAACGCTGACCGTCAACGTTACGGTCAACGCGCCAGAGAAAAACTATTATTATTCCAAGATCGTCGAGGCGCAAAAGGGAGAAACGGCTTTCTCCGTTTCCGCCAAGGCGCTGGAGATCCAGTACAAAAACTATTCCTTCGGCGCGTACGTTTATTCCGTGCAGGGAATAAGCGATGATGCTGAAGGAGGGTTTTATTGGCAGTATTACTACAACAACAGGCTCGCGCCGGTCGGAGTGAGCGACTTCAAGATTACCGACGAAGGCACGCTCGAATGGCGTTTGGAAAACCCGGACATGCGCGTTTACGAGGAAGGCGACGCTTTCGCCAATTCCTCTTGAAGGCTACTATTATTCTTTCGATAGGGACAGCAACGCAGCCCAAGCACCCCTTTCCCTCGCAAGCGGGTTCCTAGCAAAGCTCAAAATGAAAATCTGGCCTTCAGACGGGAAGAAGGCGCCCGAAATCAGTTTCGCGTCCTTCTGCGCAACCGCGTCGTTCGTTCCCAGGAAAAGGAATTTCTTGTTCTTGAACAGGAGCGAAAGAAGCCCGTCGGAACCCGCCTTGATCGCCGCATCCCTCGCGACGATGGACTTGCTTACGGAAGGTTCCGTTTTCAACGAGCATTGCATGCAGAACGACGGGCGTTCGAAAGTCGAGTACAACGGCGGAAGCTGGCGCGTTGAAACTACGATCGAGCAAAGTTTCTTGAAAGCAAGGGTTCCCTTCTCCGAAAGCAGGCACCCGCCGCGGATTTTCTTCGCGAAACCCCTTGCGCAAAGGAAAGCCGTCACGGACCGTGCAGTCCCCTCGCCCAAGTCCAAAGAGTCCCCCAAATCCTTCCTTCCGACGAGCTTTTTCCTTCCGATAAGCCAGAACGCCCGCAGCACGTCCTCCAAGACGAACTTCGGCAAAGGTCCGGAAGTTTTGGAAGGAAGGGAAAAAATGGAAAAGTCCAAAATGCACCCGCTCCAGTAAAAACACGTTTTTCCTGCTTTTTAAATTGGATGTATCATCCAAACGCATTAATATTGGACGCCTAGAACTCACTTCCGAAAGTTGCGGTGGGAAACGTGAAAACAATTTCTTCGAGGATTTTTTTTCTCCTTATTGCGGTTGCAGTAGCCGATGCGCACGCGTTTTCCTCCGGAAGCGCGCTGCAGTGGCTTTACTCCAACAACCAGAACGGCTCGTTCGGCTTTGCCGGGGGGAACACCTTCGCACTCATGGGAGCCGGCTCATTGAACGGAGACGCGGGTTTCCAAAACCAAGTCGCAGCGTGGATTGCGGCCGATTTGAACGACGGAAATTCCTGGAGCTGGGCTGAAGCAGACTTGCCCGCGGCGGAATTGTGGGCTTTGCAAACCACCGGATTCTCAAGCGTAATAAACAAAGGCGAAATAACGCAAAAGCTCTTGCAAATGAAAGGGCCCAACGGCGGTTTCAAGGGCTTGTACGAGTGTTCTGCAAACTGCAGCGACCCCGACTGGCAAAACCAGGCTTGGGAGCAGGTGGAAACTTCCACCGACACCGCGCTAGTTTTGCTTGCATTGAAAAACGCGGGGACTCTGGACGAACAAACGAAAAACAGTGCGATAAACTTTCTTAATTCCCTGCAGAATCCGGACGGTTCTTTCAAGCAATCCGTTTCAAGCCAGGAAGTTTCGCTTTACTCTCTCGGCCCGGATTTGGTTTCAACCACTTCGCTAGCATTGCTGGCTTTGGTTGAGAACGGCGGCAAGGATTCCGAACAGGCGCAAAAGGCGGGCGGTTTTCTAAAAAGCAAGGCGAACGGTTGTTTTGGGGACAACGGAAGGTTCTACGGCCCGTCACTGTCCTCGATCGCATTCGAAAAAACCAACCTGGGCGATTTTGCTTCCGCAGCCGCAAGATTTGCAGTATTGCACCAAAAGCAAGACGGGGGTTTTGCAGACGCGTTGAGAAGCTCCCAAAATTCCAACGCGCTGGACACCGGGGCGGCATTGCTTGCGGCGAAAAACATTAATGAATCCATAGAAGGAACGTGCGCTCCGTTGAAGGCAAACCTTTCTTTCAACAACCCGATTTACCCTGGAAACACGCAGACAATGACCGCGAATGCCGAAGGGGCTATTGAATCGGTTTCTTTCACGGTAACTTCACCTTCCGGAGTTTTGACTGAAGTTCAAGCCCAGCAAAAGCAAAACGGCGTTTTCGAAGCGTCATTCTCCAAAACAGGAGAAACTGGAAACTACACCGTAATCGCGGCAGTAAAACCGAAGCATGGGAGCGAGTTGAAGAAAAGCGGCGTTTTCGAAGTGAAAAGCGCAACGCAATCCACTCCAACGCCCACGCCAACCCCCACTCCTTCGCCAACTGTTCAGGAATTGAGGCTCGTCATAGACTCGCCCAAGGTCATACAGCCTGCGGTTTCACCAACGCCCAATCCAACATCCGTTGCCACGTTGGTTGTTGAAAGCGAAGAGGAGAACGCGGTAAAGGAAAGCGTTCCCGCAGTGCCGAAGCAAAAAGAGGAATTGCAGCAAAGCGCCGGGAGTACCACGGGGCTTGCGGTTGCAAACCCCCTGCCGTGGTTTGCGCTCAGCATCGACGAAAAAACCATCGCTTTGAACGTCCACCCGGTAATTTTTATTAGCTTGCTCGCACTAGCGATTATCTTCGCAGTTTACAAACGGTGGGCGCCTTGAAGCTTTTAGACTCTCTCAAGTTTTCCGCAGGACTCGCTCTTTGCGTTCTTGTGAGGCTTTTCGCAGTAACCCCGAACTTCGAGCCTATAATGGGATTCACCATGCCGTTCGCGAAGAAGTACGGAAAATACGCGGGACTGGTGTTCGCGCTCTTGGCGTTGGTTGCAATAGACTTTTTCACGCGCAGAATCGGGCTTTGGACTGTTTATACGGGAATAACTTACGCGGCGGTAGGCTTTGCCGCCGGCCGGTTTTTTGAAAAGAGAAAGGCGGACAGGAAAAACCTCCTGGTTTTTTCCATTGCGGGAACCTTGGCGTTCGACTTGGTTACCGCATTGGCGTTCGGATGGCAGTTCAACCAAACCCTTGCGGCTACAATCCTCGGGCAGGTTCCGTTCACCGCGGTTCATTTGCTTGGAAACGCCGCTTACGCTCTGCTCGCCTCCCCCGCCATACTGTGGGCGTTAGAAAAAACGAGCGTCAAGCAAATTTTTCCCCACTCCATTAAACAATAAGTTAAAAACCGAATCCTACGATTTATCTCTACAGTACGCCAACAGCGTCCTATTAGCCCGAGAGTTCCGCGGTGGTTTGATTGTCCACTTTTGAAAACGCTTTGAAGCAATTGGGAAAGGCAATCCGCGTTTCCGGAGTTTCAAATGAAACGAAAGAACGGTTGACGTCCCCCCAACGGATTTTGGAAGTCACTTTTCCGGTGAAAATGGACGATGGAAAAAACCAATTGTTTTACGGGTATAGAGTCCAGTATAACGACGCGCGCGGCCCGTTCAAGGGAGGAATCCGCTTCCACCCGCAAGTGGATTTGGACGAGGTGAAAAGCCTCGCTTTCTGGATGAGCATCAAGTGCGCAGTGGCAAACATTCCTTTCGGAGGAGGGAAGGGAGGCGTTAGCGTAGACCCGAAGAAACTCAGCGAAAAAGAGTTGGAAAGGCTGAGCCGCGCGTACATCCGCTCGATTGCCGATGCAATCGGCCCGGACAAGGACGTTCCTGCGCCTGACGTCAACACCAATTCCAAAATAATGGATTGGATGGAAGACGAGTACTCCAAAATCACCGGCGACACGAGCGGGGCGGTCATTACCGGCAAGAGCGTTGAGAACGGCGGGCACGCCGGGCGCGAGGATGCGACTGCCAGAGGGGGTTTTTACGTTTTCCAGGAAGCCGCAAAAGAATTGGGAATTTCCAAGGATGCGGTTATCGCTGTCCAAGGCTTCGGAAACGCGGGGTATTTCATGGCAAGGTTTCTAGAAGGCGCGGGATACACCGTCGTGGCGGTGAGCGATTCCAAAGCCGCCCACTACGACCCCAATGGAGTGGCGGTTGAGGAAGTGAAGAAGGAAAAGGAAACCAAGTTCATTTGCGAGGGCGGGGAGTGCATTTCTAACGAAGAGCTTTTGGAACTTCCCGTGGACGTTTTGATTCCAGCCGCGCTGGAAAACCAGATTACGGAAAAAAACGCTTCAAAAATCAAGGCGAAAATAATCCTGGAACTGGCCAACGGCCCCATAACCCCCCAGGCGGAAGAAATCCTGGAAAAGAAAGGGATTATAGTGATTCCGGACGTCCTAGCGAATGCCGGGGGGTTACCGGCTCTTACTTCGAGTGGAAGCAGAACAAGGAACGCGAAAAATGGAGTTTGGAGAAATACCGGTCGGAATTGGAAAGGATAATGAAAAAAGAATTCCGCATTGTCTTCGATTTTTCAAGGGAAAACAAGGTTTCCATGCGGACGGCTGCATTCGCAATTGCGCTTCAAAGGATTGAAAAAGCCCTTTAACGGCGTTTTACTTCAGCGCTTCCCAAAGGATTTCCTCTTTCGGGTTTATGCTCAAGCCAGAGTCGTTTATGTTCAGCGGGTGGATTTTCTTCGAGTGGTTCGTACCCCGCATCTTCCTGATAAACAAAGCGCGGTTGGGCGGCGTGAAGAACAATTGCAAGATCCCGTCGGTGAGAAACTCTTCCACTCCGAAGCGCGACAACGCCATTTCACCTGTCGGGGATTCTGAAGTCAACAATGCCGTGCAGTCGAGCTTCCTCAATTCCTCCACCAGCAAATAGACGGCATAACGGATTTGCTTCAAATCCTGCAGCCAGAATTCGAACGCAGTGAGGCTGTCCACCACCAGCCGTTTTGCCTTGAGCGACTTTGCTTTTTCTATTATTCTAGCAACCTGTTCTTCCGGATCGTTGTGCATTTCCGCGGTGGGCTCGAACTTGTAAATCTTGAGCTTATTATCCCTCTCCAAAGGCAGCAGGTCCCACTTGAACCTCTGCATGTTCCACCAAAAGTTGTGCGGGCCTTCCTCCATGGTGATGTAAACCCCCGGCTCGCCGTACTCCAGCGCCCCGTTGTACAAAAACTCGAGGCACAAAATGCTTTTCCCCGCGCCTGGAGAGCCGGCTACTAGAATGCTCGAACCCTCCGGAAAACCGCCTTCGATAAGCTCGTCAACGCCAGGAATCCCGCTGTTAATCCTGTTCACCGAACACCACCTTTCGCAAATGCAAAGCTGATTACGCGGGGCGTTTTTTTAAACCGCGCCTTACAGAGTATTAACATGCGGTTTCGACTGAAGCTCACTAACAACCAAGCCGCGCTGCTTGTTCTAGCCCTAGTTTCACTGCAGCTTGTGTTCATCGCGGGAATCGCAAACGTTTTCCCGCGCCCGGTTTCAACCAGCCTTGCGTCCGGGCAGGTTTTGAGCGTTGTAGAAAACGAGCTGCCGCTCAATTACTATTTCAACGCTACGGCTGCGAACGAAGAGTATTTGGGAACTCCCGCCTACCGGCTTTCGTTCGGTCAAGACGTTATTCTGGAAGGGAGCGAGGCGGACGAAAACGGCTATTCCGACGTGACTTCATCAATATGCGATTGGACTGCCGCGGGGTACGCGTCCTCCACCTCCGTTTCCTTCACGACATGCAATGCGACGTACTGCAATTACACGTGCGCCCTGACCCTGTCTGAATCGACTGCCACTGGCGTTTACAACGTTAATTCCAGGATAATCGACAACGCGGACGAAGAATCTTCCCTTAACGCAACTATATACGTTTTCGGGTTTACAGTACCGCCTTCCGCGCTTTTCCAGGGCGGAAGCTTGTCCGGGGACATTTTGATTTTAAGGCCGGTTCCAGCTGCAACGCCGGTGCCGGCGGCAGAAGCGACACCCACGCCGAGCCTTGGTCCGGAAGGCCCTCTCGAGATTATCGAGGAATTCCAAGATTATGACTTGAGGCTGATAGTGCCTTCGTTCATAGACAAGTGCTCTGTCGTCGATGCGGTTGCGGTCGTGGAAAACAAAAACCCGCAGTACAAGGAAGTTACGCTGGATTTCGAGGGAAAACGCGTGGAATTGAAGCTCTTGCCCCTAGAAAGCAAGAGCATTTACTTCAAAATCAAGGCTCCCGAAAGCGACGGCGAACAAACGTTCTTGGTTTCAGCATTCCTTTTCGAGTCCGGCCGGAAAGTTGCTGAAAAGCAAAAGAAACTAGAGCTTTCGTGGAAAGGAACCGATTTTTGCATTACAGTATCGCCAGCCCAAGAGTATTCAGCCATCGCGGGAAAGACCAGCGTTGCCAGGGCGATGGTGGAAATCGGGACGGACTTGGATTCCGCGACGCTTGAACTGGAAGCGGACAGGAACGAAAAGTCGGCGTTCCTCGATCTGGTCGACTTGAAAGGACACTATTACAAAACGTCCTTCCTGGTTTTCGAGAGGGGATCGTACCAGGCTACTGCCAGGGTTAGAAATGGCTTCCAAACGGTGGATGAAAAGGTTGAAAAATTCGAAATCGGTTGAACATAATCAAAGGGGGTTTTGGAAAATGGCGTTGGTTTTCGGTTTTGAAGTGAACCTTCTGGAAATACTCGTCGTCGTCAACGCGGTTTTGATTATTGCAGTCCTGGCGGTTTTGTTCGAGCTTTACAGGCTGAAACAGCTTCTTGACGAAGCGATTTCGATAGAAAAAATGCACAGCCAGGAAAAGGGAAGGAAACAATTGCAGTAATTACTTTTTCTTTTTCTGCGGGCTGTCTTCCGCGGCTTTCTTTTCTTCAGAATCTTCCTTTTCCATTCCCTCGAATTCCTTCTTCAGCACGAAAGCCAGGACGATTATCGCGATTACTATCAAAACCGCGAATATTCCGATCGCCCTAGTGGCGGTGAAAAAGCCCGTTGACGCGAGGGGGGTTTTGACTGCGACCGATTCTATCGAGTAAACTTTTCCTTCAGCGGACAAGGACAATCCTATTGACTGGTTTTCAACAGCTGAGTAGGATACCGTCAACTCCTTCTCTTCACCCGCGTTCAACTCCAGTTCCTTGGGTTCGAACTCCGCCCCTTCGGCCGTCAGGAACGGAGTAATGACAAGCCTCGCCTGCCCTTTGTTGAAGACGGAGAACGTTGCGGTATTGCGGAGAAAGCCGTTTTCCTCCGAAATCGTCTCGTGGCTTTTCTCGAGGATTTCAACGCTCGCCGGAACGATGTTGAAGGCGAACGCCTTCTCCAGCTTGATTCCGTTCACTGAAATTGAAACCGGTAGGGTGAAGTTGCCTTCGCGCGAAGGCCTCACGTCGAAAAACACCTTGTCCTGCCCGCCGTGCACGTTCGAGACTTCAAATTCCGAAGGCATGGAGAGCGTCGCATTCTGCACGTTGGTGTTCGCTTGGATGAAAGCCGTTTGCCATGCGTTCGCCTCCAAGGTGAAGTTCTTTTCGAAAACTTCAGCTGGAGCAGGCGCCTCGCACGACTTGACGATCACCTTCGGGGCGCGCAGGAGACTCTGGTTGGCGTAAACGAAAACCGGAAAAACCCCCAACGCCGAGCCGGTTACGAAAAGGCTTGCGCTCACCGCCTGGTTGGGCCCCACTGCAGTGGAGTTGGGCTCAACGCGCGATGGAATGCTGGAGGTGGTGGTGAAAACGTAGTTTTGCGTTGAAGGGTTCGTGTTCCTGAACGAGAACGGAATGCTTCCACTTTCCCCCAAGCACAATTCCAGCTCTCCGAACACCGTGCTGGGGCAGTCTTTCAAAACAATATTGACAGTTGCCGAGTCGGAAGAACTGGGCCCCAGGACGTCTACGGTCAGCGTTTTCGTTCCGGCAGTCAAGCCGACCGCGTTGATGTTGAAAGAAATGCTCCTGTTAGTCTTGCCCGGAACGGTAATTTTTTCAACGGGAAAAGAACCGGAAATTCCGCTCGACTCGAGCTTGAACTCCGCCGACTGCCCTTCGTTGCGGATGTCAAAAGAAATGGTTTTACTCTTACCAGCGCAAAACTCGACGCTGTTCAACGACGCGGTTACCTCCACCTTCGAGGGGGAAACGAAACTGCAGTCCATTATTTCCAATCCCACCTTGGCGACTGCATTGTTCGCGAAAGCGGTGTAGGTGAATGAGGAAGGCGGGGTGTCGAAAGGAGGCTGGATTGAAACGAGGAATTTTTTCGATTCCCCGGGCTTCAAGTCGAACTCGTCGTCCGCAAGGTAGTAGAACGCCTTCGGAAGGTTGTCGAAAACGATTTTTCCATTCTCGTTAACCAAGCCCGAGTTGCGCAGCGAAACGAGCACGTTCTGCGCGCTTCCGGCGCAAACGCTTTGCTTCGCCGGAATTTCCAAAACCAGGTTCTTGCACGATTTCACTACAGCATAGCCTTCAACCGAAGCCTGCGAGTGTTTTCCCGATGCGGTCACCGAAAACGAATAGTTTCCGGAAGGCGCGTCGCAAGCCGAGTTCAAAACCAAAGTCGTCTTGATTGAAGACAATGCCGGAACCGGAACCTGAGGCTGGAGGAAAGTTGAAAAGCCGTAGTCCGACTGGAAATTCATTTTGAAAACGTCGTCCTCCTCGCTGTAAACCCCCAAGTCGTAATAAAGCGGGTCGCACGGACAAGCTGAAAGGCTTTTGGGCGATATGGAAAGCTGGCTCGCAAAAGCAAATTGGGATAATAGAAGGAAGAGAAGAATGAAAGCGTTTTTTGAAAAATCCATTGCAACCAAACCCCGTTCGCCCTTCCAGGGCATCAAAGGAAGAACAGCGCCTAGCGCTTCTTTTCCTTTTCGGCTTGCTCTTCGCTCTCAAGCTTCCTCTCGAGCTCCTGGCTGGAGTAGTACAAGTAAGCCGCCAGAGCAATGCCCGCTATCAAAAGCAGCATGAGAATCGTGACTGCAGAACCCGAAAGGGCGGTGAAGAAACCGCTCAATCCGGTTGCGCTCGACTTGGACGGAACGCTCATCGGAACGGTCTTGACTTTAGAGTCGGATTGAAGTGAAATCACCGCATCGAAAGCCTTGTCGTCGTAAGCGTCGGTGGCGAGCTTGAACTCCAGCAGCAGGGTTTCCTGCGGCTTGATTGAAACCGGAGCGAATCCGAACCTCCAGCCGTCAGGCAGGGTGGCGAAAGCGGAAATGGTTATTGCAGTATTCTCTTCGTTCGTAACCGGCATTTGCACAGTTATTTCCGTAGTGTTTCCTTGGGAGGCGAAGGAGAACGAAGGCTCTTGCACGCTCAAAAGCAATTCCTGCGCCGAAGCCGTGCGCACTATCACGCTCACGCGCTTTTCGGGGGCGGTGAACGCGCCCGACTCCACGTTAAGCCTTGCGATTCCGCTTGTTACAGGGGCGTTCTGTTCTGCCCTCAAAACAATGTTTCTGGCTGCCTGCGCTCCCGGAGCGAGTGAGAAAGCCGGAATCTGGTCCGCGCGCACTCCCACGGGCAAGTTGGCAAGGTAAACCAAAACGGTATTCAAAGCAAAGTTGTCGTTGTTCTTCACGGAAACCGGAAGCAACGCGCTGGTGCCCGGGCTGATTTCGATTACCGAAGGCGCGGTTACTATGATGTTCTGCGATTCCTGCGGCTCGAACTTAGTCACCGAGGAAACCACGTTAACCAAAAGGTTTTGCGTTCCGAGCAGGATCTGCCTATCCCCAGGCAAGTCTGCGACATCGTAAGACAGCGTGATTGTGTTTGAAGCGCCCTCCAGGACGTTAGTCTGGGTGGAAAGCCTGCAAGCCCCGCCGTCGTCGTCAAGCACTGCAATTTCAGCAGGCGAGCAAGTGTAATTCGCCGAGGAAGCGGTTGCGGTGAACGAACCGTCGCTGTCGTACAAGCACTGCGCAGAGCACGAACCAGTGGTTCCGGCGCAGCTTTGCGCTACGACAGTATCCCCGTTTCCGCAGTTGACCGTAAAGTTCTCTTGTGAAGAGTTCAAATCGCGGTAATTCACTGTAACCGTAGCATAATCATCCTGCTCCATTGAAGCCGGATTGACCGTGAGGTAGCACGAGTTAGAATAATTTTCGGCAACGCGCACGGTAGTCGAAGCGCAAGTCTCCCCTCCGATCGAGGCGGTTGCCGTAAAGACTCCTGAATTCAGGTACTCGCACGAAACGCTGCACGAGTTCGCCCCGCCTTCGCACTCGACGGTCTTCGACTGCCCGCTTCCGCAATACACGGTTACGGAGTAAGTGTCCTCTTCCGCGGCGGTGGTAACCAAGCGCACGGGAATGGAGTACGAACCCAAGTTCGTAGACTGGAGTGTGGTGACTTGAAGCTCTACCTTCTCGCTCTCTCCCGGAGAAAGGGTGAACGAAACCGGAGTGACTTGAATGGGTAGTGTTTGCGGGACTGAAACGATGTAGCGGAAACGCTGGTTCGCCTGGTTCTCGACGTTCAAGAACGCGCTCGCGCTCTTGCCCGACTGGATGGTGAGGGAAAGCGGAGTGAGGTAAATCGCCTGGTTCTTCCTTCCCTCGATTTCAAAACAAACGGATTGCTGCAAAACCACGAACCCGTCTTTCTTCAAAAGCAATTCAAACTCGTGCTTTCCTGCTTCCGCATCAAAAGGATTGAGAGTGACGGTAATCGTCCTGGAGCTTCCCTGCTCGAACCCGTAAATCTTCGGCTGCACGACGAACGCCTGCAACGGCAGTTCGTTGTCATCCGCCTCTACGCTGGAAAGTTCCACTTCGTAATCTCCCGACGGCCCGTTGTTCGTAATGAAAAGTTTCACGTTCTCCACCGTATCGATGGAATCCACCTGCACGCACGCTGCGCCGGTGCTGGCGGTGTACGAAGATTGCGAAACCACGTCGAGGGAAACACTTTCCGTAGCATCGCCGATTTCGCTTTCGGCAGTGAAAACAAAAGTCTTCAAGCCCGTGCTGGACGCCTTGACGCAGTATTCGACGTTCTTTATTTCCTGGGGCGTGATTTTGAGTTCCTCTTGCGAAAACTCGCCGTTCAGCGAAGAGTCGCTTGAAGAATCGCTTAAAACAACTTGCGCGCTAGCCAATCCTTTGTTGCGCACTATCAAATCAAAACAAGCTTTCTCGCCCGGCAAAGCGGTAACGACGTCCTGAATGGCTTCGATGCTCAACCCGCCGCTCATGCATGCTTGGATTCCGATGTTGCGCGTGCACTCTTGAGAAGCGAAGGAAACGATCGCGTTCCTCGCTCCGGCCAAGTCGGACAATGTGGAATCGAATTCCACTATCGTCTGCTGGGAAGGCAAGAGCAAAAGCGAAGACGGTCCCGTCAAAGCGTTCGAAGAGTAGGAAACTTGCATGGAAAGGTTTTGGGTGTCGTTCTTGTTCTTGACGGAAACCTGGTAAGGCTGCGGGTTTACTGAATACGGGCAAGACGGAGAGTGGACCAAAACGGCCTCGAAATCGCAGTTCTCCAGCTCTTCAACCGAGGCGGAGTTCAGGCAAACGCTCTTTGAAACGGTTTTTCCGGCTTCAACCTGCGCAGTAGCCTGCGAAGAGCCGAATCCGCTCTTTGAAACTTGAATTGAATACAAATCCGGGTCGAGCGAAACGCTCGCCATTCCGTTCGAATCCGTATAAAGTTGTTCCCCGTCCACGACAACGCTCGCGCTCTTCAAAGCCATTCCGCTTTCGCAATCCGTCACTCTCGCCAAAAGAGTCCCTTGGGTTGAGAGCGGAGCGATAACGGTAGCTTGAGAAGGAGAGCAAATTGTTCCCTCTACGCTCGCGGTAACGCTCTTGTACTGCGGGTAAGACTGTTCCGAAGAGAAAGAACACTGGGTAGTGCAAGTGCCCTGCCCGCTTCCGGTGCAAGGGGCTTGAATTGATTGTCCGGAGCATGAAACAAGCGCGTTTTGGGGTGAAGAAAATCCGGAATACGAAACTTGGACGGTTGTTGAATTTCCGACCCTCACGCTGGAAGGATTGAGGGAAACGCTGCAGGACTTGAAGCCCAGAGGGCGTTCCAATTGAATCGAAACGGGCGCGTTTTGGTTTGCAATGACGCTCACGCTAGTTGTTTCGGTCGCAAAACCGGTTTTGGAAACGGTTATCGAGTAAGAAGAAACTTCCAACCCTGCAAAGGAAGCAACGCCGGCTGCGTTAGTATGACCCGCATCTACCGCAGTACCGCTCTTGTAAACCACGACAAAAGCCCCTTCAACCGGGTTCGAAGAAGAGTCGGTTACGGTTATTACAAGCCCTCCGGTTTGGATTTGCTGCGTTTGCTCTTCGCCGAAAATCGTCAAGCTCGACGGCGTGCATTGCTTTCCGCCTATGTTGGCGGAGACAGTATATTTTTTGGGGAAGGAGAACGGGGTTTGGTAAGTGCAATCCTGCGGGCCGCACTGCCCGTCTTGGTCGTTCTCGCATTGCACGTTAAAGCTCAAGCCGTTTCCGCAAGAAACGCTAGCTGAAGAAACGTTGGACGAAAATCCGGAGTACAATACTTTCACTTCGGCAGAACCGTTGTAGTCCAAGAAAGACGGGTTTGAAATCACAACGCAAGACGCTGGAGTGATGGGAACGGGAGGCACTGGAGGTTGCGGAGGCTGCTGTCCGCCTTGCGAAATTACTGAAACGAAAGTTGAACTGCACTGCAGAGACTGTGAGTTGGAAAGCTTCAAAGCCGAGTTGATTGTTGCATAATAGGGAAGCGAGGAAGGATTGTAAACGCACTGGGTAGTGCAAACTCCGTTGGAACAGACCGCGTTCTTCACCGTTGCCGATTCATCTCCGCAGGAAACGCTGGCGCCAGTGGGAGCTACTCCAGAGTAATAAATGCTTATCGAAGAAACGCCAGAGCCCTTCAATTCAGTGGGGTTGGCTATGCTCGAGCAAGATGGGCCAGACTGGGAAGGAGGCTGTTGGGGAGGATTCGATTGCCCTGCACCCAAAACCGTGGTGTAAGAAGGATAGCAGCCGATTCCGCCTGCGAAAGCCGTTTGGAAGTAAACTCCCGAATTCGGGTAATAACAATAAGCGTAAGCAGTTCCGGTGGAACCGAAAGCGAATGCATGCGCAACGCGCCCGTTGCCGCAATTCACTGCAATTGAGCCGGGCGAGTAGAACAAATCGCGGTAGTTAACGGCTATCGAGCTGGAGCCGCCTGCATAAACCACTGGAGTCAAAGACTGGAGCGAGCAAGACGGGTAGTAATGCCTGACTGAAGGCCTGAAGCAATCGAAATAACAAGAATACGCGCTTTCTCCGAACTCGCAATACCCGTTGCCGCAATAACCGCCGTAAGTCGAATAGCGGTTTCCGCTGGGGTAAGAGTAGTAGGTTGAAGAGTAATACTCGTAATCCGTGGTCTCGGTCCTGGAGTAATAAGAGGAAGACTGGCTCTGCTGTCCGGAGCCGGAATCGGAACCGAACGTGTAAGTATCGTAATCTGGAGCGTAATCGCCGGGGTCGTAAGAACTATAATAAGGGGAGGAAGGCTGGGAAGGGGCGGTGTAACCGCATCTCGGGTCGTTGTACGTTATTCTCGCATCACAAACCTGCCCTTGGTAGGCGACGCCGTTGACGTAGTAAGTGCCGGGGAAGGAATAGGAATTATAATCGTAGTAAGTGGTCCCCACGCAAGTGGAGTGATATTTGCTTTGAGCGCCGTTGCAGTAGATTTGCCCAGAAGGCATGTTGTAAAACTGGCAGTCGTTGATTGAAGAAGAGTAAAAACCGTTCGGGCCGCACACTTGGGGCGGAACAGCTCCGGCAAAGCCCGGAAGCAACGCCAAGGCTGACAAGACAAAGACCGTTAAGAATAGCTTCCCGAGAAAACCCACCTTAACCACTCCACAACTACTTAAAACTGTTACTACTCTGCAGTAGATAGTATTTAAAGGTATTCCTGTGGGAGGCTTTGCACATGAATAGCCTCGTGCACATTTAATCGCAAAACCTGCACATAAATTAAAAGCCTGCCTAATTTGTTTGTGAAATGGCTTACGAAACAGCAGAGGCTCGATCAGGCAA
>JAZDIF010000080.1:0-2732 GCA_043805205.1 Microcaldota archaeon | reverse complement strand
GAACTGCCAGCCGGTTTGTTTCGTTCACTACCGAAGCGCCGGCGTCGAAACCCAAAACCTCCCCTTCCTTCCCTCCGACGCGCATTGCAAGGGTTCCGTCCGGGTTTTCCTTCGTTTCCACGCTTCCGGAAAGAAGCAGATAGTCGGTGAAAGGCAACTGCAACTCAACCGACTCGTTGGAAGGCTTGCAGTTCTCGTCCTGGATGAACGAATTCTTCACTTCAACGCTCTTTTTAGACAAAATTCCTTGGTATGAAGCTACTATGCCCAGCGTTTGCTCTTCCTCTTTCTCCAACGCAAAACAATCTGAAGAAATTTCATCGGGAATTGTTTTCGTGACGTTGAATTCAGCGAACGAATTCGCTTCTACCGTCAAGCTGGCCGGAGTCGCGTAAAGCCCGCTTTCGTTCAAGTTCAAATTAATCAAAAGCGGGACCGGCGACTGACTGTCTATCCTCAGGGTTTTCGATTGGAAAGGCTCTTCGGCGCTCAAGACGAATTCCATCGACTCGGACTCCAAAAACCACAAGTCGTCCAGCGTCTTCTGGTCGACGGATGAAGTAACGTTCAGGGGAACGCGTTCTTCCTGCGAGTATTTTCCTACGGTGAAAACGAATACGACCGAGCCCGAAACGGCTTCCTGCAGCCTAGCCGGCTTTTCAGCGAAAGGCAGAATCCCCTCTTGCAGCGAGGCGTTCAAAACAACGTCCTTCTGCTCCAGCGCCTTCAACAAAGTTTTCTTGGACGGAGAGACCGAGAGGGAGGTTATCGCTGGACTCGAGCCCGTTTCCACCCTGGCAGTGAACGAAACTTCGTTGTTCAAAAGGTTTTCCAAATTCAATTCAACCGAAACAGGCTCTCCGGTCACGCTCGCCTGCACGCCAGCTGGGGATATTGAAACGAATTTCTCCGGCGCCGTGATTGGAATTGCCCCTGCCAAAACCGGGAATCCTTCTTTCGAAATCGAGTACTCCGCCTCCCCAACGAAATCGGGGGACAAGGAAACTTCGTACGTTCCTGCAGTAGCTTCTCCCGCCTGCACGTCGTTCAACATCACAACTGCATCCTCAACCGGAAAGCCAAGTGAATCTTCCAAAGCGAAGGAAACTTTCGAATCCTGCAAGGCAAGGATTTCTTTTGGCGAGTGTTTTTCCACGAGGGAAAGCTTGTCTTTCGAAACAACCCGCAAGTGGATTTTCTTTTCCCACGAATTCACTTTCAGCGTAATCGCCGCGTCGGAAGCGAGTTTCGCCGGGGAGAATAACGCTTCCACGTCCGCAACCCCGCCCTTCGGCTCTACGGACAATGACAAGGCGTTTGATTGCGCAACAGCACTCTCCCCGCCGGTCACATCCTCGGCGCTTTCTACTGCAATTGCATTATCTCCTGCAATGGAAACTTGCGATGAAGAATCTGAGTAAACGCGGACGAATAGCTTGAATTTTTGGCCGAACAAGGCTTCGAAGTTGTTCTGCTTTCCGTTTTCAAACCAGTATTTCACGCAGTAGTCCTTCTCGCAGGTTCCTTCGGAAGAAATTTCGAAAACGCCCGATTCCAGCGCGTTCGCAAGAAGCTCGTTCTTTGCAACTCCCGCTTGCGAGTCCTCCGGCTTTCTCACCGTTCCTCCGGCGAGTTGGAAGGCGCTCCTGTGCTCCAGGGAGAAACTCCCGCTCGACTCGACGGTCTTGATTTGAATTGACAGTTCCTTAGAGCCTTTGAATGCGGTTGACGGAATCGAGTAATCAACCCATTTTACTCCCTTCACGTCCTGCGCCTGTGCAGATTGCGTTGAAGAAGAACGCCCGGCAACGGTTATGGTCCCGCGCAGTGAAGAGCGCAGCGCGTCAATGTAGTAAAACATCCCTTCAGTCGGGAAGGTTCTTGAGAAAGACGCTCCCCTCCGCAGTTCGGGGGACTGGAAGCTCGCGTCTTCTGCTGAAATCACGTGAGTCTCGTTGTCCTGCGAAACCCAAGTTACGGACTCCCCGGCTTGAATCACTATGTTCGACGGGCTGAAGCCGTTTTGGGTTATGAAAATCCTCTTCTGCCCGCCTGCTTGAGTCGCGAGCGCAGGAACGAAAGAACTCGCTTGCGAATAATCTACTCCCCTCTGCACGACTCCGAAGCTCTTGTAACCCGATATTACCGCCGGAAGGTTTTCCAGCGGCTCTTCCTGCGAGCCGATGCGAACGTGCGCGTTCGCAAGAGTAAAGTTCAACCCGCCCGAAACCAAGACATATTTTGCATTATACGTAGTGAAGGGGGAAAGCGTTTTCACTTTGTTTCCCTTCAAATCAAAAATCCCTTGGAAATACAGTCCGGCGTCAGCAGTTCCCTGCGAGAGTATTGCGAAATCCTGGGTTGTGAAAGCGTTGGGAATGACTTCAAATTCGCTCGCCTCGAAATCCTCGAATCCTCCCGCTTTTACTTTAGCAACAGTCTTCCCTTCGATGATTTTCGCAACGCACTCTCCGCTCGCGTTTGTGGTGCAAATGGAAGTTTTCTTTTCCTCGCCAAGCAAGGTTATCACTGCTCCAGCAATGGGAGCTAAGGTGAACTTGTCGGAAACTCTTGCAAAGACGCTTCCTTCCCCTGCGGGCAAAACCAGTTCGATAGTGTGGTTTGCCCTTGCAAGGAAAACGGCGCTTTCAACAGTGCTCGCGTCCTTGCTCGCTATTACTTTCATCCTCTTGAGCGGAACGTTCTCCCACGCTTGAGTCCCGTCAACTGAA
>JAZDIF010000079.1:0-6210 GCA_043805205.1 Microcaldota archaeon | reverse complement strand
GGCCTGGCGTCAAAATCGTTAGTCAAAGCCGTTACGAAACCAATGCGCATGAGTAAAACAACTCGAGAACGGTTATTAAAACCAACCCCGCACGGTGCTACTGCAAGTGCTCGAAAAAACCGACTCTCGCGTACTCGCGATCCGACTCTCCTAGGATCTTGTGAACTTGCAAGTAAGCGAAACTCTTCGCCACGTCACGCGCGGTCGTAATCCCCACAATCTTCCCTTCTGCGTTGACCACCGGAAGCCTGCGGATGTGAAATTTGTTCAACAGGGCGCTTGCTTCAGCCACGTCCGCGTCTTCCCGGATGGTAATCAAACTGCTGGTCATCACTTCTCGAAGGGTTGTCGAACCGGGATTCAAGCCTTCGGCAACGATTTTCTTCAAAACGTCTCTTTCCGTCATAATTCCGCAAATCACGCCGTCTTTTCGCTCAACCAAAACGCTTCCTATTCCCTTGTCGCGCATTACGCAAGCTGCGAACTGCACGCTCACCGTTTCATTCAGCACGGTAACCCCGTGCATTATTTCGCTTACCTTCATGCAAACCCACCTCTAGCGCCTTCTTGAAAAACACTGTCTCCTTCCTTAAGCCCGCTATTGCGAACGAAAAACACGTATTTAAAACAAGCGGAATTGCAGCAAGCGCCCGTCCGCCAGCAAGTGCGAAAGGAAAGCTATCCCCCCGGAAAGAGCAACGGTCTTGGAGCCAGTCAGAGCGAAAATAGCGACGCACGCCAAAACGCCGAACGCAAGCGTGTGGGGAAACTGCCTATGCATCCGTCCCCTCTTCGCGTAGAGAAAGTGCCCCATCGCAACCAACGCAACCGCCAGGATTTTAATTAAACTCGAGGGATTCCGGGTGGCGTAAAACTCCCAAGCGAAAAAGCCTGCGGAAAGCAATAGCGCAAAACGGAAGATTTTGCTGGCGAAAGAGCCGATTGAATCAACGTCAGGAAGTATGGAAAACAAAAAGATTGCGAGAAAAACCTGGAATGCGAAAGAAACGTCGTAGAAAACCGAGGGGTTGAACAACTTCGCTTGAACCAGCAGGCCGAAGGCTAGTCCGTTCGCGAGAAAGCCTATTGCTATATGCTGGTAGTATTTCATGGGGCGGGTTCGAACGCCGTTAGGAAAAAGAAGAATAAAAAAACAATCATTAAGCTCGCGTGAATCGCGTGGGTGAAGAGCTTCTCTCGCTCCGTTCCTGAAATTCGCCGGAAGGCCTTCGGCGCGCTCCGCCTCCCCGCCTGTCTTCAAAACGCCTTCCACCGCCGCCGAAACGCCTGCCTCCCCCGCCGAAACTCCTTCCTCCCCTGTTGCGCTCTTCGAAGGATTGACCCATTTTAGGCGCCGGAAGGATTTCGGGCAAAAACTTTTCCTCTAGCGTTTTTCCCATCAGTCTTTCTATTTGACCTAGAGTCCCTTGCTCGTCCGAATAACAAAGCGTAACCGCCTCTCCGACAGCATGCATTCTTCCCGTTCTTCCGATGCGGTGGATGTAATTGTTTATGTCGTAAGGAAGTTCGTAATTGAAAACGTGCGAGATTTTCTCAACGTGAATTCCCCTTGAAGCGACGTCCGTTGCGACAAGAAGGTTGCTTTTCCCGTCCTTGAACGATTGCATTATGCGGGTGCGCTGGGGTTGCGTCAAATCGCCGTGCAAGCCGTCACCCCTAACTCCGTTGTAGTTCAATTGCCTCGCCAATTCCTGAACCCTTCTCTTTGTTCGACAAAAAATCAAAGCCCGTTCCGGCTTGAGATCGTTCAACAAAAACAACAGCGCGCTCAATTTGCGCCCAGGCCTTACCAAGTAGAAACATTGTTTTACGCCCTGCGCGCTCTTGTCTTCAGAAATGAGTTTCACATGCTGCGGATAGCGCATGTGTTTTCTTGCGAGAGACATTATTTCCTGAGGCAAGTCGACGCAAAACAGCAAAACCTGCTTTTTCTGCGGGGTGAAAGACATTATCTTCTCCACGTCCCGCACGAAACCCATTGCCAGCATTACGTCCGCCTCGTCCAAAATGAACGTTTGCACTTTCGACAAATCCAGCGCGCGGTGTTCTATCAAATCTATGATTCTTCCCGGAGTTCCCACGACGATTTGAACTCCTTTTTGCAAAAGGTCTATTTGCCGGTCTATTCCCGTGCCTCCGTACGCCACGAGAATCCGTCCCGGGCAGTATTTTCCTATTTTCTTGAAGTCGGTGCCCACTTGAATTGCTAACTCTCTAGTGGGAACCAAGACGATCGCCTGCACGAACGGCTTCAACGGTTTCAAGGAAATGTCGTGAAGAATCGGAATGGCGAAAGCCGCGGTTTTTCCCGTTCCAGTCCTGGCTTGCGCTATCAAGTCTTCCCCTTGAAGTACGAAGGGAATCGCCGCGTGCTGGACTTCAGTCAGTTCTTGGAACCCCATTTCCGCCAGCGCTTTGGAGATGGGTTCGCTGAATTTCAATTGCATGGTAAAAATCAAACTCTCAAAAAAAGTCTTAATACACTATGGAAGGGAGGTTAATAAAAACTAGCGAGAGCCGCGTGAAAAACGGAGGCTCACTTGAAAGACGATACGGCCTGCTAGAAATTCGCTTTATCCAGCAGTTTCATTTTGCAGTCGAAGTGGTCGAAATGGTCGTTGCGAAAGCCTTCCCCGACGGCAATTCCCCGCGAAATCTTTTCTTTTGCTGCGTGAACTTTCTGGAAAACGTTGGCGACGAAAAGAATATGCTCGAGAGAGTAAACGTTCCTTGGAACCGCAAGTCTCACGAAATCGTTTTTCGCCGGAGTCAAAATGCTTCCCTTGGCGTCTTTCTCGGCGTACATCAAATTTCCGATTGCAACGCTGCGAATGCCTCCAAGCGCGTAAATCAGCATTGCGAGAGTGTCCGAACGGTACTCTTCTTCGGGAATTTGCTTCAAGTATTCTTTCGCGTCGATGTAAACCGCATGCCCGCCTGCTGGCGTTACCAGCGGAATTCCGATTTCGTCCAAAAACTTGTGCAAAAGCTCAATTTGCCCCACGCGGTTTTGCAGGTAAGGAAATTCGGTCGTCTCGAGCAAGCCCTGCGCAATCGCGTTCATATCCCTTCCAGCCATGCCGCCGTAGGTGAACAAACCCTCGTTTCGGATGATCGACGGCCTGCAAGCGAGATAGAGCTTTTCCTGGGATGGAGAGAATAATATCGCGCCTCCGATGTTCGCCCTCGCGTCTTTCTTCGCGCTGAACGTAGCCCCGTCAACGTAAGAAAACATTTCCTTGACGATTTGCTTTATCGAACTGTTTTGAAATTCCTCTTCCTTGGTTTTGATGAAAAACGCATTTTCCGCAAACCTGCACGCGTCGAAGAAAAACAAAATCCCGTTTTTCCTGCAGAATTCCGAAAGCTCGCGAACGTTTTTCATGCTCACGGGCTGTCCGCCGCCCGTGTTGTTCGTAATCGTTAGAATAACGAGTTTTACCTTGCCGGGATTTTCATTCACGAGTTTTTCCAGCCTTTCGACGCCCAAGTTTCCCTTGAACGGCTTTTTCACTCCGTTCCCCTTATCAAACTCTTCGCAATACACATTTTCGCAACGCGCGAACTGCGAAGCCCAGCCGAGCGTAGTGTCGAAAAAAGCGTTTGAAGCGATTATGCAGTCTTCAGGACCAGTTAGTATTCCAAGCGAAGCCAAGCCTTCGAACAAGCTTCTTTCTGCCGCTCTGCCTTGGTGGGCTGGGAGAACGAACTCCATTCCCGTGAGCGTTTGAAACGTTTTCTTGAATTTCGCGAAACTCGAAGCTCCGGCGTAAGACTCGTCGCCCAAAAACAACGCGCTCCACTGTTCCTGGCTCATTGCACCGGTTCCAGAGTCCGTGAGAAAATCGATAGCAACATCCGAAGAAGATAGGTTGAAAAGGTTGTAATCCGCTTTTTCCAGCAATCCGAGCCTGTCGCGGACTGTAAGAGCGGAAGCGCGGATTGGCTCGGTCATCTTGATTTTGAACGGAGGAACTTCACTGAAAGGTAAAGAATCTATTTTCACTGCAACCCCCACCTCGAAAAAACTAGGGCTGACAAACCTTAAAAAACGGAGAGTGCTTCGCGTCAAGCCGCGTTTCAAGAGGAAACCAAGCAAGCTCCGCTGACGCACGTATAGTTACTGCTGTTAGTGTTGAAGTCCGCACAGTTTTTCATCGTCGTGTTTCTAGTCTGCGCGTCGGAGCAGTACCACTCGACGAGCAGAGTCGGAGTTTGGCTGCCGCCTTCCTGGCAGTAGTCGGTGCCGTTGTAAGGCTGTTGGTACAGATAACCCGTCACACTTCCTTGAGTGAAGTAATCCAGACCCCCGTCGGAATCGGAGCAAGAGTCAGGCTGTGGCGTAGGGCTTGGAGTCGGAGTGGGAGCCGAGGAGGGAATGCATTCGAAAGCCGCTTTGCAACCGCCGCCTAGGCAGCCGGTAACGTTCACAACCAGCCCATTTCCGCAAGAGTACGGAGGAACGCCAAGGCACTGGATCGGATTGTTAACATAGCAGCAACCAGTTCCGGTGAAAAAGCATTGCGGCGTGGGAGTGGGCGTTGGAGTTTGCGCCATGCAGCTGCCGTGCGCCTCGCAAAAATAGGTTGTTGAGTTCGCGTTCAACGAAGTGCAGTCGAACTGTTCGCTTAAAGGCTGGTTTCCGGAGCAATAGTATTCTAACAGTGTACTGCCGCTGCAGTAATCGCGGTAGTTGAAAGCTTGGCCGTTGAAATAGCCGTACACAGAGCCTTTAATCAGATAAGCTTTCCCACCGTCCGGATCAGTGCAGGAGTCGGTCGGAGTCACGCATTCGAACGCAGCCGAGCATTGCCCCGAAACGCAACCAGTAACTTTAGGAACCAGTCCGGCGCTGCAAGCAACCGGCGGGAGCGCAACGCACTGGCTAGGGTCTTCGACAGTGCAACAGCCGCTGCCGGTAAAAACGCATTCCGGCGTTGCAGTAGTGGCTTGGCTTGGTTCACGGCAATTAAAGCAATAGTCTTGCGGATTTTCGCAACCGAAACTCGCTATCACCACGCAACCGCGGGAATCTCCCGTTTGCTTGTCCAAGCACGACAGCCTGCCGGGACAAAGGGGTTTGTATGCTTCAGGAGCGTTTGGCGGTTCTTGCCCCGTGGTTTCCTCGGGGTTGCCCACGGCTTTAAAAAACCGTTCCTCCGTCGAATAGCAATCTTCAGTGGAAGTTTTAGCCCAAAAATCGTCGAAATTAGAGCCGGCCCTGAAGCAAACGTGCGTGGGAATCATTTCCGTCGCCCTCAACCTTCTGAACAAATACGCGCCGTAGACGGGTTCGGCAAAATCTTTCACTATGCTGTTGCCATCGAGTTTTTTGATGGTCCACAACTGGGTTTTGCTCGAATAAATATGCTGAAGCTCGGGGTCGAAACTGTTTGCTACCGAGTTGGACAACATGATTTTCGAACCTAGAGAGCCTTCCGCCTTCAACCACTCTTCCCTTCCCGCTTCAACCCAATCGTTTTTCTGCGCGTCAAAATCCTTCAAAATGACGATTCCGTAAGTAATCGTTATTCCCTCTCCCGGCGCCGCGATTTCGCCAGCCCAGGAAGACACGGAAGTGGCGGTGGGGTATACGGTGAATTTCGCCGCGTACGAAACTTCAACGTCGTCAAACTCGTACACTAGCTTCTGCTCATTACCCGCCAGAAACAGACCCGCGCTAATAGCCGGTGAAAAATCGAACTTGGCATTGGCGACGGCAAATATCGCTACAGCCACGGCAAAAATAACAAGCAAGATTTTGGAATTCATTCAAACCACGTCATTTTTTCAAGCCAGCGCTTTCTCAATCGCCTCTTCAATCTTTCCGCCGGGATAAAGCACGGGCGTTGGGGTGGCAGTCGCGGTGGGGATTGGAGTTGCGCTTACTACTGGGGTTGAGGTAGGCGTGAGAGTGGGAGTGGGCGATGGAGACGATTGTTCGTTGAGGCAGCCTGCGAATAGAAGCGAAACTAAAACGAAAGCTAAAACTTCTGCCTTCATCCAACGTGCCCTCCTAAAAGTAATTGTTTAAGGCTTTAAAAAAGGCGGGCATTTTTATCGAATTTGAACGTGCTCCAAATGAAAGAGCCGTTACCAAACCAAGGGGAGCAAACGCCAGCGCACTTTTCGGCAATACTCGGCGTAACCCTTCAAATCCCTCTTGAGCACTTCCTCTTCGTTCAGCGT
>JAZDIF010000078.1:0-3930 GCA_043805205.1 Microcaldota archaeon | reverse complement strand
ACAGGACTTCGTAATCGGAGGCGCTACAGGAGCTGGAGCGGGATTCGTTTTCGGCGCGGGAATAGGCGCCATTCCAGGCTGGGCGGTCGGATCGGTAACCGGCGGATTGATTGGCATTCTCGGCGGTTTTGACGGAAAGGCAATGGGATTGAAGAAAGGCGGGCAATTGAAAACGTGCAAAGACGCCGGATTGAAGATAACCACGAGTTCGCTCGTCAACATCGAAGACTCGCAAGGCGTAAGCAGGCCCATCGGGGTTAACGTCAAGATAGAAGAGTTTAATTGAAAGAATGGTTTGGAGGTTGGAAGCCATGGCACCTCGCGTTGAGATAACGCGCCAAATGCGGGATCCGAGAAGAGGACCGCACGTTGCTGAAATAATCATCGGAAGATACCCGTACGACGAGCCGGGCGAGCATCACGGGCGAAGGGATGCAACGAAACAGGAAGTCTGGGCCAACGTTCACGGCGTTTACGGTTTGAACACCAGTGCGACTCGCGTGCTGTTCGATTCTCCTTTGATCCGCCAGCGTATGATTCAACGCTCGCTGGGAGAAATTTCTGGAAACGACGCTACGCTTAGGCATACTGCAAGAATCTTGTTTGAAAACCACGGTTTGCACGACGCTGCAGCCAATATCGACTTGTTTTTGGCGGATCCTGCAAGAAGAGGGCAATTGCGGCAAGCGCTTGAAGACCAGACCGTAGAAAACGCTATTCTAACCCACTCCAACAGGCCTAGGGTTAAAATGTTCTACCGCCAGCCGTACTACCACACTACCGCAGGAATTCTCACTTCTCGGTTGGTTGTTGCAGACGCGTTCGTGAACGCGCTTTTGGCGCGCAACCCGCACTTTTTCCAAGGCGGAACCGGAGGGGGCGGCGGAGGAGGCTTTTCTTTCTCTAGGTTTAGGTTCACTGGAATGACGAGAGGAGCTAGAGTGCGCCCGTACGGATTCATGGGCGGCGGGAACGCCAGTGCATCAGCATCCAGCTCTGCAAACGCTAATGTAGTTGTTTACGGAGGAAGACGCGGCGGAGGAGAAAAACCGGTACCGCCTTACCAGCCGTACGTTCCTTACGGAGGGGGAGAGGAAGGAGGGCATAAGCCTTACGAAGCCATTCCTCCTGTTTACGGAGCCGGCAGCGAGCACGAGAAAGTTGAAACTGCAGAACGCACCATAGGAAGGGCGTTGTGGACCATCGCCCAAAACCATTACGACAAGGACGGGTTAAGCTATTTGCGAAGAATGCCCCGCGGAAGCATCGACCCTGCGTTGGCAAAGCTGGTTGAACACGCGACGAACTTTTTGACTACTTTGCACCAAGCGTATCCGTCTAGGGAAAGGCTGGACGAGGAAACTATGCACAGGCTGTTGGCTGCAGCCAACCAAAAATCGCCCAGGAAAATGTTCAGGCAGCTTTCCGAACTTCTCGGTTCCGAGAAAGGAGTGTTGGACCCGCACAAGTTCAAGCTGGAAGACTTGCACGAACAACACTTGGAGTTCGAAGGAAAAGGAAAGAAAAGAAAAGCCGTCGGCTTGAACGTAAATCTTTCCAACTTCCAAAAACTGCGTTACGGAACCAAAGTGCGCCAGCCTCTCGCCGACGAACACCGCGATGCGATTGCGTTCTACTACCTGGCTAAACTGGTTTCTTCAGTGCCTCACGAGGATTACACTGCGATTGCAAAAGCTCTCTCCGAGTTTGCCGCGGGCAATCGAAGGAACGTTCAAGCGTTCTTGAACACCAAGATTTAGAAACGGTTTTGACAATGTCGCCGAGATTCAGGATAACCCCACAAATAACCCGCTTTGAAATTCCACAAGCGAAAGTTTGGGGTGAAAGACAACCATCGGCTAAACCGCAACGCGGGCTTTTGCTTCCGAAAAAAACCGATGAACGAATAGAAACGCAAAAGCGGTATTTGCACGAACTTGGCAACATAAGCTTTACTGACGGCAGGCAGTCGTCAATAGGATTGTTGTATAGGCTTAACGGAGGAAAGAGAGGGTATTTGCAAGAACTCCGGCAGGCAAACGAAAGCCTGCCTCAAATGCATCCCGACTGCAAGTTAAGCGTAGTCATTCCCGCGTACCGTGAGAAGGAAAACATTCAGCGCGCTTTGGAAGACTTGACTGAAAAACAAAAGGGAGCAAACCCGAAAGACTTTGAAGTAATAGTATTGGTAAACCGCCCTAACCCCACCGCAGAATGGGATGAAACCGCAAAAAAAATCCTGCAATTCAAAAAAACCCACTCGGAATATGCGATACACGTTGTGGAAAAAACGTTCAACTTTCCAAGGCAAAGCACTGTCGTAGGCGGACCGGGAGCGCCGGTTTCCGTAAGCAAGGGAGTGAGAATGGGTTTGGTCATGAAATTCGCTTCGGACTTGGCATTGCTCAGGAACGTGCAAAGGCTTGGAAACCCTTCCGCAAACGAAGATGCAATAGCAAACCACGCGATACTGATTTCCGGAGCGGACGTTGCAGGCCGTCATCCCCGGTTCGTAGAGTGGCTCAAAAAAGTAATCGTAAACCGCCAAGACGTTGGTTTCGTGAGGCTGAACCACGGTATTCCGCTTGAAACGGCAAGGAAAATCCCGTTGTTTTGGGCGTTCAACACGTACCGTCAGGCTTTCGCCGACGCTTACCACGAGAACAACCCACGCAGGCACGGGATGGTAAGAAGCAGCGTCTATGCGAAGGCAGGTGGATTCAAGCACGACCAGGACTTAGCGGAGGAGATAGAATTCGGTGGGAGAGTTGCTCAAACTGGAACTAAAATCTTGCAGCAGGGTTTCGTCGGGGTCATAGACAATCCCAGGCGGTCTGTTGACACTCTGCTAAGCGGACGGCCCATAGTCGCCGAATACTCCGACTTCAAACCGCGCCCGAACGCAAGAATTCCGTCGGTTTTACCTTTAAACGCGATTCTAACCCAGCAGAATTTGGAGCGCGAAATCAACGCACACCTTAACGCGTATTTGGGGAGAATGCGACCGGAAGAGAGGGAAAAGAGGGCGGTTGGAATGTTGAAGAAAGGATTGTTGTCTCTAGGCCTGCAACCGGGCCATTATGAGATACAGAAAATGAGGCGCGGGATTAAAGTTAAAATTAGGACGTGCGAGCCCGTGAGAAGGGCGCATGCTGAATACGTAAGGAATGCAAGCGGCACTTGGCAAAACGCAAAGTGAAAGGCAAGGTTAAAAACAGTTGCAACACAGAGCTTTTTGGTGGTTAATTAATGGCAGGAGAAACCTCAAGCATACTCGCGATTTTAGTGTTTGCAGTCTTCGCCGTGGACGTTTTCCTGTACTACCGCTGGAAGGGCTTGCAGGAAGAGCACTCCGAGAAGAAGAGCAAAGAACGCATCGGAAGCGTGAAAGAGCACGTTACCAATTTTTCCACCGGGTTCAAGGAAACCGGCGGGGAAGAGGTTGTCGTTTACTCTGCCGAGCCAGCGGAAGCGGAATACTCTACCGACGAGTTGAAGAGCATCATCGACGAGCAAGTCGTTCCTCTGCACCAGAAGATGATTGAAGTCGACGGAAAGCTCTCCTGAAACTTTTTGCATTTTCTTTTTAATTCCTTCACTCCAATAGTTAGTTAACTCTCCAAAAGGTGGTTTAGGTTGGAAAGGACTTTTGTGAGATTGAAGCCGGATTGCATGAGGAAAAAGCTCGTCGGAACGTTGGTAAGCCTTTTGGAAAACGCGGGGCTGTCGATCGTTGGAATGAAAATGGTTTCCCTGGCAGAGGGTGTTTTGGACGTGGATTACGAGGAGTTGAAGGACAAGCCTTTCTTTCCCGGCTTGAAGGAGTTCATGAAAAGCACGCCCGTCGTGCTGAGCGTTTGGGAGGGAAAGAACGCTGTTGTGAAGTTAAGGGAGTTGTGCGGGCCTACCGACTCGAGGAAAGCCCCCAAA
>JAZDIF010000077.1:0-2668 GCA_043805205.1 Microcaldota archaeon | reverse complement strand
GTTGTTAGTTCGCATTCGCGGTCCAGAAGCTTTGGCAGAATGGCATTTGAGAGTTGCAGACGCTTTGTCCGCTCATGCGAAAAGCGTAAGGGAAATAATGGCGATTGACAATCCGGCATTGTGCTTAAAGCGTTTTAAGACCCGCCAACACCGTGCAAGAGGCGTAGTAATCCGCCTGAAAAAGCAACTTCAGCAGTACGTGAAATATAAGAATTTGTTTTCGGGAGTAACCGATTTTAGAGAACTCCGGAAATGCGCCGGAGCTGGGAGGGCAATCAAACGCGTTCAGAACCGGCTCAGGAAAGCCAGCCAGAACCTAAACCGTGAAATTAGTGTAAGCAAGCGCGCTCTTGAGACGTTTCTTTCTTTCCAGAAAGGCGTGAACGGCTTGTTTGTTGAAGGCAAAACACTGCCGCATCAGGACATATTGAACAGGGCTTTGCTGAAAGGGTATTTGGCTGCGACGGAAAACCTGGCGGAATACCATAAAAAGAGGGCTAACTCGCTGTTGCTTTCCAGCAGGCGCCGTGCTAAGTCCCTCATAAGACCGTAGCGGTTTTTTCTTGCCGTCGCTTGTTTAAAGCTAAAGCATTTTCTTTCTTCTCGAGGTTTTAGCGTTCTTGTGAGCGTTCCTCTTTCTCTTGTTTCTCGCCAGCCACGCGGCGTTCCTGCTCTTCTTGCTTTTCAAAGCCATGCTAACAAACCACCCGGTTATCTACAAAGCATAATAGCGCGGGCTAAAGCTTTAAACAGGAGTTTTACTTTTTCAACAAAGCAAGGGCTTGGCGGAGGATTTTCTTGTTGGAAGCTGCGACGAAATTCCTTTTTTCGGTAGTCCACTTTCCGCCTTTCTCGTCCGACACTACTCCTCCCGCTTCCATTACGATTATGGCCGGAGGGCAGAAGTCCCAAGGGTAGAGGCTTAGGGAAATTGACAAGTCAATGCTTCCTTCCGCAATCCTGCAGATCATGGCTGCGTTTATGTAGGAAACCGCCGCAACTACTTTCGGAGCCAGGTGGCGCACTAGCTTCAAGTAAAGGCCCATCGAACTGTTGTAGCCTTTCGGGCCGGCCGGAATGATAGCCAGGCTTTTCTTCAAATCCTCGTTTTTCGAAACGCGAATTCTCTTTCCGTTGAGGAAAGCGCCGTTTCCCTTCGAAGCGTAGTAAAGCTTTTTCAATTCCGGCATGAAAACCGCTCCCGCAACCGGCGTTCCATCCAAGCAAACCGCAACCATCGAACCGTGAAACTCCAAGCCCCGCGAGTAGTTGAAAGTCCCGTCTAGAGGGTCGATGAACCAAGTCAACCCCTTTCCCTCTTTTCCTCCTTGTTCTTCACCGACTATGGAATGCGAAGGGTAGTGCTTTCTGATTATTTTGCGGATTGCGGTTTCAGCCTCGCGGTCAGCCCTGGTGACGACGGTTCCGGCATCGTAATCCCCGTTTCCTTTCAGCGTGTGCCCGATTTTTCCGAAGTACTTGTGAGAAATCCTGCCTCCCGCAAGGACGGCTTGAACGCAAACTCTCTCCAAGGCTTTGAAGTCTCGCTTTGTAAAGTTCATCCAAAACCTAACCCTCCCCGGAGTTTTAATTCTTCTTCCCCCTAGCCTCGCCAAGCCTTAAATTTCCCTTCTGGTTGCTTAACGCATGCAGGTTTTCGACAAGAACTTCAAGGAAATTTCCGTCGCCGAACTGCTTTCCGTCGCCGGAGGGCTGGCTGCCGGAACGCTTATTGCGACGAACGTCGACAAGATCTTGCTTTACCCCGGAATGCTCGTTTTGCTTCCCGGCTTTCTTGAAATGCGCGGGAACATAACCGGTTCTTTCGCCTCGCGCTTGAGTTCCGGGTTGTTCCTCAAGGTTTTGAAGCCTTGGGACATGCGTTCGAAAATCGTGACCGGCAACATAATCGCGGCTGCAGCCCTAGGCGTAGTAATATCGCTGTTTCTGGGCTTTGCCGCGTTCTTCCTAAGCCTGCTGGTGTTCAAGCAGTACGCAATCAAGATAATTTTCGTTTCACTAATCGCAGGGGTTTTGACAACTGCGGTGGAAATCACCCTCGCTTTGTACGCTACGTTCTACTTGTTCGGAAAGGGGCACGATCCGAACAACATCATGGGGCCGGTCGTAACTTCCACGGGGGACGTTTCTAGCGTTGTTTTCCTCTTCTTGGCGCTGGCGATAGTATGAAAGGCATTAAACACCACTTGCAGAGGCTAAGCAAAGTAAAACGAAGTGAATACCATCCTTTGCTTCACAAGATTCACAAGAAGCACGGCATTTCGCACAAAACGCTTTTTTACGTCAAGGAATACGGCCCCCGCGCCAACGTTCCGAAAACCATAGTCAAGGAAAGCCTGAAAGTCCTCTTGATAGCGTCCGTAGTGAGCTCACTCGGAGGGCTGGCGTTGGAGCACGTGAAAACCCTCTTCCTCTCTCTCATGCCGCTGGTCATCGTAATGCCCACGCTCAACGACATGATCGGCGATTACGCCATAATCGTTTCTTCCAGGTTTTCAACCATGCTTCACGAAGGCAAGATAACTAGGAAAACCAACTGGCTGGACAACCCCGAACTGAGGCAACTCTTCATCCAAGTTTTCTTCTTGTCAATAGCAACCGCAATAGCCTGCGCGGCGCTCTCGTCTGCAATCGCGGTTTTGAGGGG
>JAZDIF010000076.1:0-3193 GCA_043805205.1 Microcaldota archaeon | reverse complement strand
GCAGGCTAAAGGCGAGAATGTAGTTGATTTCAAAGTCTTGCCAAACGAACAGAAAGCATACGTTGCGACAATGGGCGGTTGGTATCCGGACTACCACGCTTTTGGATGGGTTTATTCGATCGACTTGACGAAAGGCAGCGTGAAAGTTATTCCAGTTGACGGCGGTGCGCTGTCTTTGGAGGCGAGCCCGGACAACCAGCGGCTGTACGTGGGCACCGGCTGGCCCATGCCAAACGTAAACAATATTCTAGTGGTGGACGCCCAGTCTGATGCCGTGCTGGGCCCAATTCAGTTTGGCAAGAGCGAGTATCGCTGGGCTTACACGCAGATAAACGACTTGCAAATAGACCCTGCAAACCCAAATTTACTATACGGCACTAGCACCGACGGCAATGCCTTCGTCAAAGTAGACCTCAATAGCCGCACCCTCGCAGACGCGCTGGTGCTCAACAAGGAAAGCTTCCGGCCGCATTTCTTCGTCAAGCGACCGATGCAGACTAGCGGGTACATCCTCACTCATCAAAGCGCGAACGCGTTCGAGCTTGACCTCGACAAGGCGACAATAAAAAGCGTGGTTACATTTCCCGCGATTCGCGCGGACGCCTCCTCGTATGATGTGGCGGTCAATAACGCCGGAAGTCTGCTTATCGCCCAAGGAGAGTCAATACTAGAAGTCGACTCGCAAAACATGCGTCTCCTCGCAACCCACGCGCTTCCCCAGGATACCCCGCCGATCTGGAATTTTGTCCTTTCCCGCGACCAGAAGAAGCTGTATTCAATCACGCAAGAACGTGGAACTGAATACCAGCCCAACGTTTTCCTAGCGATTAATGCTGCAAACTTTCAGGTGGAAGCACGGTTTAGGCTTGAGGGCGGGGGATTTCAAAGGCCGTTCGAACTGCCTGACGGCTCAAAACTGTATGCCCTGGGCGGGATGCAAAACGGCCCCGTAGTTGTTCAAGTGATTAGGACGGACAACTACTCGATCCAAAAAACAATCACCTTTGATGAGCCTGGCTCGCTGGGTTTCGCTGCTCCGCCTAACTACGCGTTTGCCTACGATCCCGCCTCTCGCACGCTTTTCGTGGGGGCTACTCACGTAGTCCTAGCGATAGACACTGCTACGGACTCGATTAAAAAAATAATTTATTTAAAGGACGTGGCAGAAGCCATCGGTTTTGAAGATCAACCTTGGTACTTCTTCACCTACATCAATGCAGTTGGCCTAGTCTATCACCCTCGGGAAAACTATCTCTACATCGCCCATCTCGACCGGAGTTTCGTGAGCGTTTACGACTTGAATAACGACCGTTTCCTGCCGCAGGTAATCCCCTTGAAAGGGTATTTCCCGAGTTACGTCTTTGCAAACGACGACTACAGCAGGATTTATTCCCTGAATATTCGCTCTGATAGCGTCTCGGTGATTGACGTAAAGTCGAAAATGGTGGAAAAAGTCATTGATTTGCACGCTCCCGAGTCCAACGCCTAGGGGCTTTATCTCTATAGCATTCGGCTTACTCAGGGACGCTTTCAACAGGCTGAAAGGCTGAAAATAACGTTTTTTAACCCCTTTTGCGCATATTTCTTCATAGAAGCCTGTTTCTATATGGGAAGAATAAAGGGAAGAACGAAAGAACTTTTCGAAAGAAAAACTTTTTGATTCCAACTTGTTTTCTTATTGCGAGCGGGCTTAATGCGGTGTAGAACCGCGGGTGTATGTAAAAATGGATGGCGACAGTGGAGGCCAAGGCGGCTTTAGAGGCGGCTTCGGCGACAGGAAGATGTACAAGGCAACTTGCTCCGATTGCGGGCAAGAGTGCGAGGTTCCTTTCGAGCCTTCGCCCGGAAAGCCTGTGTACTGCAGGAACTGCTATCAAAAGCACAGGAAGCCCAGAAGCTATTAAGCTAATTTAGGGCAAAAAAAAGGGGTTGCAAAAGCAACCCCCTTTTTCTTTTTTTTATTTTTTTCATAAAACAACAGGGAATCCCAGTTTAGTGGGTAGCCATGACTTCAAACTTCAAGTTTCACTCCCGCGAAACCCTTCACGTTTCCGGCAAGACTTTCATCGTGTCTTTTGAAGAGTCGGACGGGGTTTTCAAGGCTCAAACCAAAGTGCGCTGGAAAAACCCCGAAATGGACGACATGCCGTTGACTACCAGCCAGTTCAAAGACCTGCAAGGAGCAAAGAAGCAAATTACCATCGAGTTGGAGCGGTTGCTTCGCGGCGGAGAAATCCAATCCGGCTCGTATTAACAACTCCGACGAAACTTGCCCCAAAGGGAACTTTAAACATAGGTTAATCTCCATCCTCGCGCAAGTTATACAGTCATGAGAAGTCAATTCAACTCGACTTTTGACAAACGGGGGTTTTTGAATGGCTACTGCTAACGAAGCGTTTACGCCGAAAGTCGAGTACAAGAAAAAACTGAAAAAGAAAAGCCGCATGAAAAGACGCTATGGAACCATAAGCGTGTTCCACTCTCCGTACAGCACTATGCCTGCGAGAGTTTGAAACCGGAACGGCATCCTCACTCGTAGCGCAAAGCCTCGATAGGCTGCAATTTAGCGGCTTGCTTTGCCGGAATGAAGCCAGCAGCCATTCCTATGAGAGTTGAAAACAACAAGGCGAACAGTATGAGTTCAGGAGTTACGATTGCAATACCGCTCCTACCGCGCCCTCCCGTAGGCAAAGACAAGCCTACTCCCAATTCTGCAAGCAAGAACGAAATTGCGAGGCTTAAAATGCAGCCGATGAGCCCGCCGGCGAAACCCAAGAACGCCGATTCCATCAAAAACAACCTCGTCACTTCCGAGTTTTTCGTTCCCAGCGCCTTCAACAACCCGATTTGCTTCGTCCTCTCCAAAACAGCCATGAACATCGTATTGGCTATTCCTATTGCGCCGACCAACAGGGATATTGCGGCGATTCCTCCGAGAAACAAGGAAATGCTTGCGGTCATGCTTTGAACCTGCTCTTGCATTGCCTGGGAGGCGGTTACGGTAAAGTCCTTGTTCTTGTCAACCAAGTGCCTGGAGTACAAAAGAGTTTGCTCCAAGTCGGATACGGTTTGCGTTATTTCCTCTAAATTCGAGGCTTTAACGTAAATGGTGGAAAACTGGTCTACGGTAAAGCCTTCCAAAACCGCCCTCGCTTGGACTATGGGCATGAGAATCGTGTTGTCGCTTCCGCCC
>JAZDIF010000075.1:0-3366 GCA_043805205.1 Microcaldota archaeon | reverse complement strand
CGTCTTCCTTTTCAAGAAAGGAAAATCGCTTCGAATCTTGGAAACGTCAAAACCATCAGCCATTTTGCATCTTCCCCGAAACGATTTCGTCCCACTCTTTCAAAACCCTTTTGCTGGCCTTTCCCAGCGCTTCCCAGACGAACCCCTTCGCAAGGGTTTCGACCGCTTTTTGCTTTTTCAGTCCCCGGGTTTGCAGGTAAAAAAGCATTTCTTCGTCCACGTGGTCTACCGTAGCCCCGTGCCTGCTTTGCACGTCGTTCGTGAGTATTTCCAAACTCGGAATGCTGTTTGCTTTCGCCTTCCCGCTCAAAAGCAACGCATGCCCGTTGAGGAAACAATTGGTTCGCGCCGCGTTTTTCGCGATGTAAATCAAACCCCTTTGAGTGCTTTGGGCTTCACCCCATAGTATCCCTTTGCTCAGCAGGTTTCCACTAGTATCCGGCGCACGATGGTAGGAGTTTGTAGTAATATCGAATACTTGCGTTCCTCCGCCCGCAAAGCCGCAGTAGTTCTCCGCGTTGCTTCCGATTCCTTCGAGGGAGCTTTCTATGGTCGTAATGTTCGCCTTTCCCCCGAACAACGCGGAATTCCACTTGACTTTCGCCTTTTCTTCGAGTTTGGCTTTCTTGAAGCAGTAATTCACGCAGTCCAGCCCAGTATCTTGCGCGTAGTTGTAAACCAAACTCGAATTTTTTCCCGCGAAAACTTCAGTGGCGCAGGTTTGGAGAGAATCTTTTCCTTTCTGCCTTTCGTAAACTTCAAGGCTCGCGTTTTCTTCCAAAACGACTATCCCGTGTATCCCGGCAATCCCGTTTTCGGCTTCAACATCTATTACCACCGAACCGCGGGAGTTTTTTGCGGCCACGACCAAAAAACCGTTTTCGAGTCTTGCGTTTTTCAAACCCAACAGTTTGTGTTGCCAGGGTTTAACGAGCGTTTCAAACTTTTCCTTAAACGAGGAAAATTCTTTTTCGCCCATTTCCTTGAGGGTAACTGCAGTGATAGCGCCTTTCGAACCGTTTTCAATTCTTATTTCGGCATCGGCGTTGTTAGGGTATGGCGAAACGCCGAACTGCACTGGAGGGGTGTACGCTGCTTGGGTCGGAGAGTCGGCTTCCCGAAGCCACGCGGTCGTTTCGTAGTCTTTAGAGCCTTGGCGCCTGGATTTCCCAAGCCAAGTTTTTAGGTTCCCTTTCACTCAGCCCACCGCGCCTAGTTTGGAAAACTCGAGTTTAACCAAACGGTTGAATTCCACCGAGTATTCGAAGGGTATTTCCTTCAAAACCTCGTCCAAGAAACCGAGAACTATCATGCTTTTCGCCTCGCTTTCCTTCAAACCGCGGTTCATTAGATAAAAAACCTGTTCGTCGCTTATTTTTCCCACGCTCGCCTCGTGCCCGAAGGAAGCGGTGGGCTCGTAAATCTCGTTGTGCGGGTACGTGCCGGTTTTGGAACTGTCGTCGAGAATGAGCGCATCGCACTGGACGTGGCTTTTCGCATTTAACGCTCCTTTGTTTATCCTCAACAATCCCCTGTATGCTGCAATTCCGCCGCTCATGCTTATGCTCTTGGCGACGATTTTGCTGGTAGTGTTCGGCGCGGCGTGGATTACTTTCGCTCCGGTGTCCTTCCAGCTTCCTTCGCTTGAAAAAGTCATGTTGTAATTGCTCGTGCTCGCTCCTTCCCCCCGCAAAACGCTCATCGGATACAGCATGGTTACCTTGCTGCCCAAGCTTCCGTCAACCCACTGCATTCTCCCCTTTTTTTCCACTAGAGCGCGTTTGGTGTTCATGTTGTAAATGTTTTTGCTCCAGTTTTGGACACTGGTGTAAGAAGCTTGCGCGTTTTCGCCCACGAAAACCTCGATTATCGCGCTGTGCATGGACGCTTCCTCGTAACGCGGGG
Organism: Microcaldota archaeon; assembly: GCA_043805205.1. Classification (GTDB taxonomy): domain Archaea; phylum Micrarchaeota; class Micrarchaeia; order Norongarragalinales; family Norongarragalinaceae; genus UBA10210. The sequence continues at coordinate 1,461 of JAZDIF010000075.1, read as the reverse complement.
CGGTGCAGCCTTCGACGTAAGAAGCTTTTGCCCCTTCCTCGAGAATAATCATCGTGTGTTCGAACATTCCCTCCCTGCCTGAGTTCATCCTGAAATAGTTTTGCAGTGGCAGGTCGATTTTGACGTTTTTCGGGACGTGCAGGAACGTTCCTCCGCTCCAAACCGCGCCGTGCAGGGCCGCAAACTTGTTGTCCGTGAAAGGAACCGCCCGCATGAAGTGTTTCCTAACTATTTCCGGGTACTTTTGCAGTGCGGTGTCCATGTCCGTGAAAACAACCCCCTTTTCCTCCCAGTTTTTCTTGAGGTTGTGGTATACCGCCTCGCTTTTGAATTGCGCAATGCTCCCCGCCAGAAATTTCCTTTCGGCTTCGGGAACGCCGAGTTTTTCGAACGTGTCCTTGATTTCCTTTGGTACGTCCTCCCAGTTTCTGGCTTTGGGAGCGTCCTGCCTCGCGTAGTAATCGATTTCGTTGAAATTTATTCCTTCCAAGTTCGCCCCCCACGCGGGAACGGGCCTTCTGAGAAATTCCTGATAGCTTTTCAAGCGCAATTCCAGCATCCATGCGGGCTCTTTCTTTAAAGTGGAGATTTCCCTCACGGTTTTTTCGCTCAAGCCTTCATCCAGTTTTACCGCCAGCTTTTCCTTGGTGCGAAAATCGTACTTCGAATGGTCGATTTCACGGACTTCGTTTTCAGCCCTCATTTTCCATCCCGACGTACCCGCTTTCTTCCAATTCGGCAGCCAGCGCCTGCCCACCGCTCTTGACGATTTTCCCTCCCACCATCACGTGGACGAACTGCGGGTTCAAATGCTTGAGAATGCGCTGATAATGCGTGACAACCAAAAAACCGGTTTCCGCGCTTTGAGCGCGTACGACGTTTGCAACTGTTTTCAAAGCGTCTATGTCCAAACCCGAATCAATTTCGTCGAGAACGGCTATTTTCGGCTTGAGCATTTTCAATTGCAGGACTTCCCCCCTCTTCTTTTCGCCTCCGGAAAAGCCGTGGTTTAACGCCCTTTTCGCAAATTCTCCGTCCAAACCCACGGAATTCAGGTTTTCCTGCAACAGCGAGGGAAAGTTCTTGGCTATTCCCATTTCTTTGGCGTTAGAGTGGAGCGAAGCGTAGGCGTTGAACAAAAACTTGCTTATGCTCACGCCCGGAATTTCTGCCGGGTGTTGGAATGCGAGAAACAGCCCTTTCCTGGCGCGTTCATCCGGAGTCATTTTGAGGACGCTCTCCCCGTCAAGCAAAACATCTCCTCGCGTGATTTCGTACTTGGGTGCCCCATGATTGCGAGGGATAGCGTGCTTTTTCCGCTGCCGTTGGGGCCCATTATCGCGTGGATTTCGCCGGTTTTCACCCTCAAGCTTACTCCCTTGAGTATTTCCTTCCCGTCGATGCGGGCGTGAAGGTCTTTCACTTCCAAAACAGTCATTTTCTTTCCCCTTCAAGCTTTAG
>JAZDIF010000074.1:0-27519 GCA_043805205.1 Microcaldota archaeon | reverse complement strand
CGCTATTAACCGATTTGTTAGAAACAGAAGAGAAATCCATCATTTACAAGTGGTTTGAACGCACTGGAAGAAAGTGGGTTTTACCGCTTCAAATGACGTACTTATACAAGCGACTGAAAAACCCAGAACACAGCAAAAGACACTTAGAAATGAGTAAAACGAGCAAAAGCGTTCTGATAGCAGAGCTTTTAGGAGAACACGACAAGCAATTTAGAACAGTACTGCTTCAGGAAGAAGAGAAAATGAAAGAACGGTTTATGCGGTACGTGAAGGAAAACGAAAGGAAGCCTAAAAAAGACATTAAGCCCTTCAAAAGTTAGTCTGAAACAAGCTCAAGCCGGTACTTCTTCCCGTCTTTTTCAAAATTCACGCCACCCATTTGCTTCAAAATAGCCTTTCCGACAGCAGTCGCTTCAGGAGTGTTCTGGGAAACCAATTCCTTCAGTACGCCTAGCATCAGCTTTTCGCTTTCCAAATTGAAGCTACAGCTAGAGCAAAGCACAGCGTCAGCAGAATTCCTAGTTCCACAACGAGAGCAAACCTTCATTTCCAAGAGCTTCTTCTCCTTGTCCTTCTCTTCCAAAAGCCCTTCCTTAGCCAAAATCTTCCTGTCCAAGTTGTTGAAGCTCATATGAATGTAATTAGCGGGCATATTGCTTCCAGCAGTCCAGCCGAAAAACATTTTCAGCTCTTGCTCTGAAAACTCTGAAGCCATTTCAGTGGCTCTAGAGTGCCTGAACAAGTGAGAGTAAAGCCTCTTCTTCAAACCGCTTCTTCTCTTCAACTGGTTCAGTAAATAGCCCAAGTAATTTACGTTCTTAATATGCGAATAGTAATCCCTCTGAAGCGGAAACAAAGCACTGTTAGGCTTGTCTTTGTTAGGGTGGTTGTTCAACCAGTTTCTTAATGTTGGAAGGGAGAGCGTCAGCCTAACCTTCCGGCTTCCAGTCTTCCCGTCTGGAATAAGCAGACAACCGCCGTACTTGTCCGGCTGAAAGTGTTTCACTTCCAAACTCACAAGCTCTCCAGCTCTCATTCCAGTGTCGTACAAAACCATTACAATAGCCTTGTCCCTCTCGTTATCGCAGGCTTTAACCAAAGCTAAAACGTCCTCTTGCGTCAGCATCTCTTCAGGAAGCTTCCTCTTCTTGTCAAAAGACAATCTCAACCAAGAAATAACCTTAGGGTACTCTCCGTCCTTCAAGCCATAAGCCCACTGGAAAAACCGCCTAATGCAAATCTTAAACTCTGGGCTTTTCAAATAGCTCTTCTTCGCTAGGTACTTCTTCAAATCCTCTTCAGTCATTTCCCCGAAGTTCTTCCTGACGCTAACAGCCAAGCTCTTCAGGTTGTACAAGTAGTTGTACCTAGAGCCTAAGCTCAAGCCTTCAATCTCCTTCTCCCTGTTAAACTCCAATAGCCTTTCCCTATTGCTTCTAGACAGTCGCTTGTCAGCCAACACTCTAGCCAAGTTCTTCGTACGAAAACTAGCCTCTCCATTTTTAGAAAGCAATTCAGGGTACTCTTCGCAGAGAGAAGCATAAACCCTCTCATCAATAAACCGTTCATTAGCGTACTCGCTTCTCTTTCCCTGAATTCCTTCTTCCTCTTCAGCCTTTCCCATCAAAAAGGCTAGGAATAGTGTCTTTTTAAACCCCTTCTATTTCAGGGTTTTCTTTCATCAGAAGCTACCTCGGTCATCACAAAGTCAGACTGGGACGGTATCATCACTAACAATCATTTGCTCTTGAGAAGTTTATTAAGTTTAAGCCGCTCGAAATAAAGCGTTTTAAAGGAAGTTTCGCTAATCGTTTTAACAAAAAGGTGGTGTCGAATGACTATAGAATGGATTATCGGCGGGCTAGTGTTCATCGTACTGCTGTTCCTCGTATTGTTGTACAACGGGCTCATCCGCTCGAGGAACACTGTGGACAACTCCTGGTCGCAAATTGATGTTCAATTAAAGAAAAGAAACGACTTGATTCCCAACCTCGTGGAAACGGTGAAAGGATATGCCAAGCACGAGCGGGGAGTGTTCAAGGAAGTTACCGAAGCGAGAAGCGCCATGCTGCGCGCCCAGACTATCGGGCAGAAGGCCAAGGCGAACAACATGCTCACCGACGCGCTCAAGAGCATTTTCGCCGTTGCGGAAGCATACCCGAAGCTCGAGGCGAGCGCCAACTTCAAGGAACTGCAGGAAGAGTTGAGCGACATTGAAGGAAAAATCGCTTACGCCCGCCAGTTTTACAACGACTCTGTTCTCGACTACAACAACGGCATTCAAGTCTTCCCCAACAACACTCTCGCAGGACCGTTCGGCTTCAAGAAAAGGGAGTTCTTCCAAACTGCCGAGAGCGAGAGGAAGAACGTGAAAGTATCGTTCTAAACCCCGCTTCCCCCCGCTTTATTTTTCTTTCTTTTTTTTTTAGTTTCTTCATCCCCCAGAAAAAGGTGGCTTTGCAGTGTTGGAGTTGCACAGGCAGATTCGCGACAACAAGCTCAAATCCTGGCTTTTCGTCGCTTTTCTCTTCGCGCTGGTGGCGATAGTCGTTTTCTTCTTCGGGCTGCTCACCGGAATGGGCGAAGCGGGTTTCATAATCGCTTTTTTCATTGCAATCCTCATGGCAGTAGGCTCGTATTACTACAGCGACAGCATGGTCATAGCCGCGACAGGCGCCAAGCCCGCGGACGGTCCCGAGTTCAGGAAATACCACTCGCTGGTGGAAGGACTGTGCATTGCTTCCGGACTGCCCAAGCCAAGGCTGTACTATCTTGAAGACAATGCAATCAACGCTTTTGCCACGGGCAGGGACCCGCAGCATGCGGTAGTGTGCGTTACTACCGGCGCTTTGCAAAAGCTCGACAAGAGCGAACTCGAAGGCGTTTTGGCGCATGAATTGAGCCACGTGAAGAACTACGACATCCGCTTCGTCACTTTCGCGGTAGTCATGGTGGGAATAGTGGGAATAATCGCCAACATAACGTTCAGAAGCATGTTTTGGGGAGGCGGGAACAGAAGGGAAGGCAATAGGATTGGAATGTGGATTGCAATCATAGGCATCTTATTCGTGATTCTCGCTCCCCTGTTTGCAAAGCTCGTGCAGTTCGCAGTTTCCCGCAAGAGGGAGTACTTGGCTGACGCTACGGGAGCTTCGCTAACCCGCTATCCCGACGGCTTGGCCCAAGCTCTGGAAAAAATCAAGGCTGAGGCTTTGCCCGTCAAAACGGCGGATTCCACAACCGCTTCGCTTTTCTTCGCCAACCCGATGAAAGCAAGCACTTGGCAAAACTTGTTTTCCACACACCCGCCTGTTGAAGAAAGGATTAAACGCTTGAAGGAAATGTAAAACATGATCGTTTGCGCAGGCAGCATTGCTTTCGACACCACGCACACTCCGTTCAAAAGCGTGAGGAAGGAATTGGGAGGAACCGCTTCCTACTTTGGCGTAGCGTCTTCTTTCTTCACTAAAACCGGGCTGGTCAGCACTGTCGGGACTGATTTCACTCAAAAATACTGGAGCGAACTCTCCAAGCGCTGCGACTTGAGCGGCGTGGAGAGAAGGAAGGGCAACACGTTCAGCTTCGAGTCGAAGTTCGGCTTCGACTTGGAAGACAGGAAGTTCCTGGGATTGAAGGAAGGCGTTTTCGAAAAGGGAAAGTGGATTGTGCCTGAGAGCTTCAAGAACGCCGGGATTCTTTTTCTCAACACCCACCACTTGGACTTGAACGAACGCGTTTACGCCCAAGCGAAAGCGGAAAACGTTTTCCTGGACATCATCGAATACCTCATCAAAAGCCAAAAGCGGGAAGTCCTCAAGTTTTTGAGGAAAACCCGCGGTTTCATCATCAACGAGATGGAAGCGCGCATTCTCGAAGGGGAAACCAACCTTATCAAAGCTGGAAAGGCGATTCAACGCAAGGGACCGGAAATCGTGGTGATAAAGAAGGGAGAGCACGGGGGATTGTTGTTTTTCGAAAACGACGTTTTCCCCTTTCCCGCGTTTCCGCTGGAAAACGTGGTGGACCCCACGGGAGCTGGGGATGGATTCGCAGGCGGTTTCGCAGGATGGCTGGACAAGAAAGGAAAAATAAGCGAGAAGAGCTTGAGGAAAGCGTGTTCTTACGGAACGGTAATGGCGAGCTTTTGCGTCGAGGACTTCGGCTTGAACAAACTCCTGAAAATAAGCAAGGGCGACGTGGAAAAACGCTTGAAGGAGTACGAGCGGCTCACGTTCGCTTGAAGCGCGCCGGAAGCTTTCCGGCGTAAAAACCTATTTTCTTCAATACTTTTTCGGGAGTCAACCCCAAAAGCAAAAAGAAATTATACTTTAACAGCAGTTAGGTTTGCATGGTAAATCCCATTAAACGCGGTGAATTTCCCCCGGAATTTCAGCGCAGCCGCAAGCAGCTGGATAGGCTGAAAAAAGCAAAGAAACAAGGCGATTTTGCCGCAATATTGAAACAGCACTTGGAAGAAGCGAAGCCCGAAGTGGCTGAAAACCCTTTGCAGTACTTGGAGTTTCTATCACAGCATCCTGGCGCTAGTTCCGAGGAATTACAGGAAATAAGAAAAAGAATAAGCGCTTTGAAGGCCGTCGAGAAATACAAGCGGCAACAGCCGTAGGGTTTCCTGTTCAGCAGTAACCTCCGGCGTTGCAGAGTATCTGGTAGGCCGAGTTGCGCATTTCTTGTGTCACCCTGATGCACCGGGGGATATCGTTGCACGCCCAGCTGTGGTCCCTGTTCCAGGGCAGGTAGGCTTCCAGGCCGAAGTAGGCGGGATAGAATTCAATCCCGGAAATCTGGCCGCTTTTCAGCAGTTCGGCTTGCTTTTGCGTAGCCTGGGCGAAGTAGCCTTTCTCTTCGTCTTCGGTGCAATAATCCGCCCCTTCTTTCTCGCACACGTTGTGATCGATCCTGTCGTACGAGTAAGAGGCGGCGATTATGATTTTGTTTCCCGGAAAGAAAGAATGCAACTGCGCTAAGTACGAGTCGTAATTTTCGACGCTTTTCCTGTAAAGCAGGAAAAAGTGGATTACGTCAATACGCTGTTTTAGTGACGGGGGCATGACTTCATCGGAAAAAACCAACTGCCTTCCGCCGGTTAAGTTAGCGACCGTCGCCGTCAAGTCATTCTCGTAAACGGTAATGCCGAATTTCAAGTTCTGGTTCTGTGATTTTACGACATCTATCAGGTGGTTCAACCCGTCGACATCGTAACCAGTGCCCCAACCATAGCCTCCATACAACCCCCAGCTGTTGTTTCCCCTATATTTCCAAGTACTGCCTGCGAAGTCGTCCAGGCTAGCTTCGTAAAGCCTGTGGTTAGGATCGTCTTGCGCGCTATACTGCGAATACCAACCGGCGTACTCCAGGTACTTCGCCCAGCTGGCGTTGTTTTGTATCTGGTACAACATCGCAAAGATTTTGCCGCTGCCGGGCACGGCGTTCAAAGTTCTTTTAACATCGTCGTATGAATACAACTTTGAAGACCCAAAGCGGTGGTGGCTTATGGGAAGCTTGTCAACCCACTCTTGCGTGTTGATAGTGCCGTAGGTTAATATCGCCCAGCAGTCCGCGGGGCACGAGCTTATGCTCTCGCCCGACTCGCAAGCCAAGTTTCCGCAAACGGGGTTTGCGCAGCTGTTGAACGGGGAGTTCGAGAGCGTTTTTGCCAGCGGGTCTTTCGAGTTGTAGAAGTTTACGGCGAGCTGCTTGAGCTGTTCGTTATAGTTTGCCCACGCGAAGTATTGCAGATACGAATTATAATTCCGTTTCCAGGGCGCGTCCATGAGCGGCCACACGCCATACCAGCCGTTCACCTTATCGCCGTTGTTGTCCGCAAAATAATTACGGTACCGCGGCTTGGTCCAATTTCCGTCCCAGACTTGGTCTACGAATTGCAGTGCCAAGCCCCTGATCAATGTCGTAGCCCCGTCCCGAACGGCGGTATCGCCATATTTCTGGTATGCATCCAGGAGCCATATTCCGCGCCTGAAGTGGCTGATGTCGTAAGTCACTCTGGTGGCGTTGCTGCCCGGTTTTACAGTAGGGCAGTATGCGGTGGTGTTCGGTTTTGTTGTTGATTCGTTGAACGCGCATTGAAATCCAGACCAATAACCGGGCGTGCTGGGGTTTGTCGGCCAGTTGGCGTCGAAAACCGCGCGTTGTCCTTGCATGCCCGAATCCTTGAGGTTGCCGGTGAGCGCGTACCATTTTACTCTGCTGCCGTCCGGCTTGATTCGTTGCCAGACCGTGTTTATTGCATAATTCCTGAAGGTGTCGGTACGATTTTTATGAGTTACAAGGTCGTCTGGTGAATCACCCAGGGTTAACCTCCCGCCGTCAACCGCTTCCAGAAGATTGAGCATTCCGGTTGCCAGCAGCATGGACACATCGAGGACCCGGATGTTGTCCGGCAGACTGCCGTCTTGGAATGTGCCAGCCACGTGCTGTCGTTGGGTCAGCCACCGCACGTACGTCTGGCTGATGAACGGCGTTTTGGCTACCAATTCACGCTGGTTCTGCGTGCGCTCGCCTTCCGGAATTTTGGTGACCAGCGCGATGGTTTTAGTGACTGCAGACAGGTACTGCACGGATGTTCCCGGTTCTTCCGTGCCTGGAGAGCAGTTTACCCACCCTTTGGAACCAGATTGGTTTGCTTGAAGCCAGCCCAGGTAAGGAAATCCGCTGCAGCTGTAGATTCCAATCGTAGCATTCCGCGTCAGTTCTCTGGATGGCTGGAGGTATTCGAACGCTTTTAGATGCAATTCCGCAATTTCGTCGAGAATCTGGCGTGTTTCCGGAGTGTCCGGCTGTTTGTCCAGCCACATCAGGAAAGGATAGATGGCTTGCTGCAGGCCGTACAAAGTGTTGGTCGGGTCGTTTGCATCAAGCTTCTGGATCATATTGGTCTTCAAACCTTCTTTTTCATTGTTCCAAGCTTCCACGGGGCACGTGCCTGGCTCGCAATTTAAGCTGCCGCACAAGGTCTGCGGCAGCGCTGTTGGCGATGGGCTTGGAGTTACTGAGGGGGTGGGGCTTGGTGAAGGAGTCGGGCTGGCCGCGGGGTTTACGAAAATCGTGGTTGCGCAAGACGCTTTCGAATTCGGTATTTTAAAGCTGGCCGTAAACGCCTTTTGCCTTTGGCTCACGGCAGGATAAAAGCACACGCCTGTGAAAGAATCATTCTGCCTTTGAACTAACGTGCCCTTGTCAGTAGCATTGCACTTCAGCGTTGCGTTCTGAAAACTCTCTGGAAGGTTGTAAAAACGGGCTGAAACTATCGCTTGGAAAGGACCTGTTTCGAACGAAGGTTCTGCGGCAATTAAACACTCTGGCTTGGGCGTAGCGCTCGGCGTTGGAGAGGGCGTGGGCGTCGCTTTCAAAGTCGGTTGGACTGTCGGAATTTTGGTTGGAGAGGGAATTACGGTTGGACTGGTTTTTTGGATGATCGTGCAACCGGCTAGCAACAAGCACGCCAGTAGGACCGGCAGAAAAACTTTAATGAAATTATTCTTATTCATTCTAAATCAGCAGGAGCGAGTTCGCGACGATCGCCCCGGCGAACACCAGGGAAACGGTGTTCACGACTTTAATCAACGCGTTCAACGACGGTCCGGCAGTGTCTTTGAACGGGTCGCCGACAGTATCGCCGACGATTGCGGCTTTGTGCGCGTCGCTCCCCTTACCGCCGAAATTCCCTTCTTCAATATACTTTTTAGCGTTGTCCCACGCCGCTCCTCCGGTTGCCATGAACACCGCCAAAAGGAATCCGGATGCAATCGCTCCCGCCAGCAACCCGCCCAACGCCTGGGCTCCGAACAAAAAGCCGACGAGCAAAGGCGTTAAAACTGCCATTGCGCCGGGCACCATCAATTCCTTCAAAGCGCCGGTCGTCGCTATGTCAACCGCTTTCGCGTAATCGGGCTTTTGCTTTCCGCTCATCAACCCCTTCATCTGGCGGAATTGCCTTCGCACTTCCTCCACGATTTGAAAAGCCGTCCTTCCAACGGCTTTCATGAGGAAGGAAGCGAACAGGAAAGGCATTAACGCGCCTATGAACAAGCCGACGACTACGGCTGGAGCAAGGAGGTTTATTGCCGTCAAGCCGGTGGATTCCGCGAAAGCTGCGAACAACGCCAACGCTCCCAACGCAGCGCCGGCAATGGCAAACCCTTTCGTAGTGGCTTTAGTAGTGTTCCCCACCGCGTCCAACGGGTCCGTAACCCTTCTTACGCTCGACGGCATTCCGCTCATTTCCGCTATCCCGCCGGCATTGTCGGTAATCGGCCCGTAAGCGTCGAGAGTAATGATTATTCCGGTGAGCGAAAGCATTGCTACGGCTGCAAGAGCAATATTGTAAACGCCCAACGCTGGGTTTCCTCCTGCAAGGGAGTAAGAAACGGCGATTGCGGCTATGATGACTAGCGCAGGCAAAGCCGTGCTTTCCAAGCCAACTGCCAAACCTTGAATCAAGTTCGTTCCAGCGCCGGTCTTGGCTGCGGTTGCGATTTCCTTCACCGGGCCGTAGTCTTTGGAGGTATAGTATTCTGTAATCAACCCGATCAAAATCGTCGCCGCAACCCCCACTAGAGACGCGTAGAAAAGCATTAAGTTGGATTGGGTGAAGTACCAGAATCCTGCAATGGCGAAAACCGAAGTTGCAATCACGCCCTTGTACAAAGCGTGCATTATGTTCTTGCTCTTGCCTACTGAAATAAACCAAATGCCCAACGCGGAAGCGATTGCTCCAGCCGATCCGATCAGCAGAGGCAGTAAGACGTAAGACTCTCCCAGCGTCACTCCAAGAAGCATCGCAGCGATTATCGTAACCGCGAAAGACTCGAACAAGTCGGCGGCCATTCCAGCACAATCGCCCACGTTGTCGGCTATTACAGCCGGGTTTCTCGGGTCGTCCTCGGGAATTCCCTTTTCAATTTTTCCCACCAAATCCGCACCAACGTCGGCCGCTTTAGTGTAAATACCGCCCCCAACCCTGGCGAACAAGGACATTAGCGACGCGCCAAACCCGAATCCGACCAAAACCGCCAGGTCGTTGTACAAAACGTAAATTCCCGCTACGCCCAGCAACCCCAAGCCCACTAAAGCCAGTCCAGTGACGCTTCCGCCTTTGACCGCCACGTTCAACGCTTCAGCCAATCCTTTTTCAGCCGCTTGGGCAGTGCGCACGTTAGCTCTTACGCTAACCATCATTCCAATGTAACCTGCCAATGCTGAAGTAAGCACTCCGGCCAGGAAAGCTATTCCAGTGTTCCAGCCGACAAACCAGCCTATCAAAACGAAAAGCACTGCCACGAACACTACGAGCGTCTTGTACTGCCTCAGCAGGTAAGCCTGTGCTCCCTCCTGGATGGCCGAGGCGATTTCCTGCATTCTCTTGTTTCCCGCAGGCTGTTTCAAAACCCACGTTACTAGGTAAAAGGCGACTAGCAAAACAAGGACTCCAGCTGCGAGAGAGATTTCCAAAACCACTTGACACCACCCCAAAGGAAACGGATTTCGTTCGAGTTAAAAAGGAAGATTATATAACCGCAAACTCCATTTTAAAACTTAATACTCGCTCTCGAAAAGGTGGAAAGAAAATGAATTTCGCCGACCAGCTCGTCAAGGAAATCTCCCGCAAGAACACCCGCGTTTGCGTCGGGTTGGATTCCGACTTTTCCAAACTCCCGAAGGAGTACGCCGGGTGGGCGGACAAGGCTGAAGCGGTTTTCGACTTCAACAAGAACATTATAGAAGCGGTGAAAGACGATTGCGCAATCGTCAAGCCAAACCTCGCGTTCTACTTGGCTTTGGGCGACGACGGCTGGAAGGCATTGAAAAAAACCGTTGATTGCGCCAAGAGCGAAGGGCTTTTGACTATTCTCGATTGCAAAGCGAACGACATCGGCAACACCGCCGAAGCTTACGCAAAAGCCTTTTTCGAAGACTTGGAGGCGGACGCCATTACGGCGAATCCTCTGTTGGGAAGCGATGCGCTAACGCCTTTCTTCAAGCAATGCAGCAGGGGAAAAGGAATTTTCGTTCTCGTGAAAACTTCCAACCCTTCCTCAAAGGAATTCCAGGATTTGAAAACAAGCGAGAGAAGCACGGTAAGCGGCGAGATTGCGAAGAAAATCGTCGAGTGGGAAGAACAAGGGTTGGGTGAGAAAGGATACTCAAGCATAGGCGCGGTCGTCGGCGCTACGTTTCCGGAAGAGGCGAGGAAACTCCGAAGGGAAATGAAGAAACAGTTTTTCCTGGTTCCCGGTTACGGCACCCAAGGCGCGGACTCCGAGTCGATTAAAAACTTTTTCAACGAAAACGGCCTGGGGGCAGTGGTAAACTCTTCGAGGGGCATCATTTTCGCTTCCGGCGGAAAGGATTTCGCGGAAAAAGCAGGAGAAGCAACCCGCAAGATGAAGGGCGAAATCAACAAAGCGCTCGGCGTATAAAAAAGTTTCAAGCGTTTTCTTCCGCTTCCCTCTTTCTCGCCAAACGCCTTTTCGTCACTTTCAACCCGACGAACAACTCGTTCTCCAACTGGCTCAAGTGCTGCCCCACGTCCTTGATAGTCTGCTTCAAATCAGGCTGGATGTTATATTCCAAAGCGTTCACTCGGCGGTTCGTCTTTTCTATCTCTTTCAGCAACCGCTTGAGAGCGGCTTCAGTTTCCGCCAGTTTGATGACGTACTCCAACGCCAACTCGAAATCGGAAACCGCCTCGTCGAACTTCGCCGAAGAACCTACAATCGGGTAACCGCGTTCCTGCAAAGTCCTGTGCACGAAAACCCCTTCAATAGCAGGAATTCTCACGCCCATGATGTTCTTGGTTGAAACTTCAATCTCAGGAGCCTGTTGGGAAGCCAAAGCTGCAGTTTGCAAAAACACCGTCCCGTGAAACGCTTCCGCAACAGCCAGGCTCTTGTACGCCTTCAAAACCTGCTTGTCCAATTGGGTGCGCAAGTCCTGCGCCTGGCGGATGATCGAGAAAAACTCCAAGACCAAAGCATCGCGCTTTTGCTTCAAAATCGTGTGGCCCTTTTGAGCCAAGGCTAGCTTTTGCTTTGTATTCAGCAGTTCCATTCTCGTCGGTTTTATTCCTTCCTTCAAAAAACTACACCCAAGTGCAAGCGATTTTCGTCAAGTCTATAATCTTTCCCCTATGACGCTCTTCGGGCTTGGCTTTTCTAGCCCACTCGTCAACGAGCCGAGCAACCTCTTGAATTTCTCCAATACTTGGATTCATACCCCTAGACTTTTTGAAGTGTTCTAGTGCGGTCGTGACGAGGGCTCCCCTGAAACCTGGTTTTCCCTTGAAGGTTTCCAACTCCAAGCTTTTGATTGAATCCATGTGACCTTGGCGAACTTGAGGATAACCCTTGACCAAATGCTCTGCCAACTTCCGCTCACCCCTTACGGTATTTCCTCCCGTACTTCTCAATATGCTCGGGTTTGGCTCTCTTCAATTCGGTTTCAGGAATTCCGGACAAAAGTTCCCAGCCCAGTTCGAGAGACTGTTCGATAGTGCGGTTTTCGTGCTGGCCTTGCCTCACGAAACGCTTTTCGAACACATCGGCGAAAGCAAGAAACTTCTTGTCACGCTCAGTCAACGCTTCCTCGCCCACGACCGCCACGAGGTTCCTCAAGTCCCTGCCTTCCGCGTAGCCGGCGTAAAGCTGATTGCTTACGCCGGAATGATCTTCCCTCGTGTGCCCCTCGCCAATCCCAAGGTTCATCAACCTCGAGAGCGAAGGCAAAACATCCACGTTGGGATAAATGTTCTTCCTGTACAAGTCCCTGCTCAAAACAATTTGTCCCTCAGTAATGTAACCCGTCAAGTCTGGAATCGGGTGCGTAATGTCCTCCTCGGGCATGGTGAGAATGGGAATTTGCGTTATCGTACCCTTCTTCCCGTGCACCGTTCCCGCACGCTCGTAAATGCTGGCGAGATCCGTGTACAGGTAACCAGGATAACCCCTTCTTCCCGGAACTTCCTGCCTTGCTGCGCTAATTTCGCGCAACGCGTCGGCGTAGTTGGTCATGTCCGTCAAAATAACGAGAACTTGCATGTCCTTCTCGAAAGCCAAGTACTCTGCAGTCGTAAGCGCAAGCCTCGGCGTAATGATACGCTCGATGCTCGGGTCGTTCGCCAGATTCAAGAACAAAACCGCCCTTTCGAGAGCGCCGGTCTTCTCGAAATCGCGCATGAAGAACTGCGCTTCCGCGTTCGTGATTCCCATTGCCGCGAATACGACTACGAACGCTTCTTCCTTTCCCAAAACAGTCGCTTGCCTTGCTATTTGCACTGCAATGTCGTTGTGCGGCAAGCCGGCAGTCGAAAACAAAGGCAGCTTCTGCCCCCTGACGAGAGTATTCAAAGCGTCAATCGTGGAAATGCCCGTTTGAATGAAATCATACGGCTCTTGGCGTGAATAAGGGTTAATAGCAGCTCCAGTAATGTCCACTTTTTCCTTGGACAAAATCGGCGGACCGTTGTCGATGGGCTCTCCGCTCCCATCGAAAACCCTGCCCAGCATTTCCCCGCTAACCGGAATTCTCAGCGTCTCTCCGCTAAAGCGAATGCGCGTATACTTAGTGTCCAAACCGCTCGTAACGCCGAAAACCTGCACGGCAGCCAGTCCTTTCGACGATTCGAGAACCTGCCCTTTCTTTCTCTCTCCGTTGGGAAGAATGATTTCTACAGTCTCGTTGTAAGCAGCATCTTCCACGCCTTCCACGAAAACGATGGGCCCGAAAACCTCGCGAACCGTCTGGAATTCCTTGATCATTTTTCACACCACCAAAAGTTATTTAGCCAAACTCCTTTCGAGAGAACGCATTATCTCCCCACACTTTTTCTCCACTTCAGCATCAGGCACGCGCTTCAACTGCGCTATGCTTTCCTTTTCTTTCAGCGTAACGATCTTGTCGAAAGGCACTTCCGCAGCCAACGCCGCGCTAGCCTTGTCGTAGTAAAACAAAATCGTCTTGAGCATCAAAAACTGTTTTTGCAGGGTGTTCGACGCATCAACGGAGTCGAAAGCGAATTGCTGGAGGAAGTCTTCGCGAATCATTTTCGTCGCGTCCAACACAAGCCTTTCCTTCTCGGGCAAAGCATCAGGCCCGATTAATTGCACAATATTCTGCAGTTCCGCTTCCTTTTGCAGCAGTTCCATCGCCTTTCCTCTCAGTACGGAAAACTCTGGAGAAACGTTTTTGGAATACCACTCTTCCAAGTAAGGTTCGTACAAAGAATAGGATTTAAGCCAGTTGATAGCTGGATAGTGCCTTCTCCTCGCGAGCGAAGAGTCCAAAGCCCAGAATGCTTTCGTAATCCTTAGAGTGCCTTGGGAAACCGGCTCGCTAATATCTCCTCCCGGCGGCGATACTGCACCGACGATGCTGACGCTTCCCTCGCGCGGTTTTGAAGAAACGCAATCAATGCGACCGGCGCGTTCGTAAAACTCCGCCAATTTTCTCGACAAGTAAGCCGGATATCCTTCCTCTCCAGGCATTTCCTCCAGCCTTCCTGCTATTTCCCTCAAAGCTTCCGCCCATCTCGAGGTAGAATCGGCCATCAACGCTACGTTAAAGCCCATGTCGCGGAAGTATTCCGCAATCGTTATGCCGGTGTAAATGCTCGCTTCCCTCGCAGCGACGGGCATGTTTGAAGTGTTCGCTATCAATACAGTTCTTTCCATGAGCGGCTTTCCAGTTCTCGGGTCTTCCAGCTTTGGGAATTGCGTTAAAACTTCAGTCATTTCATTTCCGCGTTCCCCGCAGCCGATATAGACGATTATGTCGGCGTGGCAGAATTTGGCGAGAGATTGTTGCGTAATGGTTTTTCCAGTTCCGAAACCGCCGGGAATAGCCGCAGCGCCTCCTTTCGCAATTGGGAAGAAAACGTCGAGAATCCTCTGCCCCGTGACGAGCGGCTCGTCGAAAGGCTTTTTCACTTTGAACGGGCGTGGCACTCTTACTGCCCAGTTTTGGCGCATTCTTATTTTCTTTCCATTAATTATTGCAACGGTTTCTTCCACGTTGAATTTTCCTTCCTTTATTTCCTCTACCTTCCCTTCCACTCCCTTTGGAACCATTATCTTGTGCAAAATGTTTTTTTCTTTCACTTCCCCGATAACGTCCCCCGCCTTTACTGAATCCCCGGTTTTCACGGTTGGAGCAAAATCCCACTTGACGTTTTTGTCCAACGCGGTTATGTTAACCCCGCGCGTGATGAAAATGCCGGTTTGCTTGCTTATCACGACGAGCGGGCGTTGCGTTCCGTCGAAAATCCCGCCCAGCAAGCCAGGCCCCAATTCTACCTCAAGTGGAGCGCCGGTTCCTTCAACCTTGTCGCCGGGCTTCAAACCCGAAGTGTCTTCGTAAACTTGAATGCTTGCAGTGTCTCCTTTCAAAGCGATGATTTCGCCCATCAGCTCCTGCTTTCCCACTTTCACGACTTCGTTAATCTGGCGTCCGCGCATTCCGCTCGCGATGATCAAAGGACCCGAAATTTTAGCCAATTCACCCATGTCAAACCACCGTTTTTCATTTTCCTTTAGAACTCAAGTCAACGCCAATCGCTCTCTTCACCATCATGCTGATGCTCTCCCCGCCCGCCACGGCCCCCGTCTTTCCGGGAATCGTTACTATGACGGGCTTAGTGCTTGCTTCTATCCTCTTCTTGGTTTTCAGCGAAAGGAAGGAAAGCAAATCCTGGTCGAGGATAATCAAGCCTACGCTTTCAGACTCCATCAATCCGACAAGCTTGGAGTCGGCGTTTTCCTTCGTGCAGTCGGCCGTAACCCTCACGCCCGACAGCTTGAACCCCAGCATGGTTTCCGGAAAACCTATTGCAGCTATTTCCATATTCAAATCACGCGTTAATTGCGAAAATGTACTCTCCCAACTCCTGCTTCAAGTCAAAAGCGTTTGCAAACGCTATTTTCCGCAGGTTGGAAACTTCCACGCCCTTCAAAAACACGAAACCCACTACCGTCGCAAAACTAAGCACGCTGAGCCTAGTCCACCGCAAAACCCTTTCCACGATTTTTCTTTCCAAAGCGATTTCCAAAACCGACAGGGAACTCTTCGCCCTCTCAGCGACTTCCGGCTGGAGTGAAAATGCGTTCGCCGTTTCCTTCAAGCACTCTTCAAAACTTTCCGTTTGAAGAAGCCTGTTCACCAGAGGGCTTTTGAACAGCACGAAACTCCCGGCGTTCTTCACGCCCTCTTTCTTCAACCTCAGTACAACCATCACGTTCTCGAAAACCAGCCTGTCTTCAATGATTTTTTTCACCAGAGGATCGCCGGCTGTTTGCGACAATACCAGCAGCTGCCTCACCCTTTCCTTTTCTATTTCCCCAATCGCATTTCTCAAAGCTTCTTCCTGCTTTGACGAAGCCAGCCCCCGTATTTTCATCCGGAATTTCTTCGAACCCCACTTTGCCGAGACCAGTTCCAAAGCTTCTTGCAGGCTCTTGGTTTTCAAGAGCCTTGCGTAAAACGATTTTCTCGCCGGTGAAACGCCCAACAAGTCCGCCTCGGTCGTTTCCCTCCCGAACGCTTTTTTCGACAGCACCCTCTTCAAATTCTGCGCGTCCCACTCTGCATTCAGCAGCGCGAACAACCCCCGTCCGTGCGAAGGCATGATTCTTGCGACCGTGGAAATGGTCCTCGCCATGTTGTTGTGCAAAGCGACGTCTATAACCTGCACTCCAGTATGGTTTTTCGACGCCTCGACCAAATCCTGCTTGTACGGCGTTTGCTCGAGCAAGGCGGTTATTTCCTCCATCGTCTTCACTTGCATAAGCTCGCGGAACACATTCTCGCCAAGCAAATTGCTTTTCATCCCCTTCACGCGCGCGTTCGCGTACGCATAACGCAAGTCCATTTTCCCAATTTCACTTCCTTTTCTTCGCTTTCGCTGCAATCGCTTTTTTCTTTATCGCTTTCTTTACTGCGTTCCTTTCATCTTTAACCGCCGGCGTTGTCGCCGCTGCGGAAGGGAAAGAACGCGCTTTCGACTCCTTGAACAACTGCTCGAAAGCCCTTTGCTTTATTTTCTCCTCGTTCTCTTCAAGCAGCGCTTCGAAAGTATTGTTGATTTGAATGCTTCCGTCGGCTTTCGCCGCAATAACGCCGCCGATCGTTTCAATCGTCTCGGCAACCCTGCCATACTTAGCTCCCAGCTTCCTGTCGCGGGAGTTGGTTTTCAAAACAAAATCGGAATCCCCCAAAGCGCGGATTGCCTGCCTGGCGAGGGAGTCGAAAATTTTTTCGTAACGCGATTCTTGCCCGGCGATTTCCCCAAGTTCGTTCTTCACTTCACGCAAGACGCTTTGAACCGCCTCTTCCTTCGCCTCGCTTTCCAAGCGCTTTGCCTGAAGCAAGGCCGAAGCCCTCAGTTCCAAGGAAAGTTCTTTCGCCTGCGCCGTTCCCAGCGCCTCTTCGTCTGAAACGATTTTCTTCGCCTTCTCGCGCGCTTCCGCGAAAGCCTTTTCCTCTTCCTTGCGCGCTTCTTCCAGTACGGCTCTCGCCTGCCTTTCCGCTTGCGACAACACTTCCTGCTTCAGCCTTTCCAAGCTCATGCTTACCGCTTCCCTTGCAAAACTCCCGCCTGAAACTCACCGACGGCCGAAAAAAGATTTTTTTCAACCGCCGATTTTTCCGAGCAGGAAGAACGCTATGACGAAACCGAGAATAACGATGGTTTCAGGCAAAGCCAAAAGCAAAAGCACTTGCCCTTCCTTGCCGTCCTTCTCCGCCATCAAGCCCATTCCGGCCGCTCCGATTGAAGACTGCGCCCACGCCGTTCCCAGCGCGCCGAGTCCTACCGCAATTCCCGCGCCAATGGCTATAAAGCCAGGCGACAAGGAACTCAATTCAACCATTTTTCCCCGCACCTCCGAAAAATATTTTGTCTATTCTTCCCTCAAGGGAGTGAATGGAATCCCGCCGCCCTTGTAAAACTTGGAGTAAAACTCTACGTAATGCAACCTTAAAGACTGTATACCCGCTTCCAACAATCCCAAAGCGCAAACCAAAATGTGCCCGAGCACCAGGAACACTAACGCCAGAATGACTCCCACCCAAGCCAGCGGGTTGAAAGACGAGAGTGAATTCAAGTCAACGGGAATCGTGTTTATTATTCCTGCCAACGCCACTCCGGAAAGCCCGAGAGCCATCAACCTCAAGTAAGACATTACGTTTCCTATCAGCGAAGGAATCTCGAACAACTGTATCACGCCTTCGGTCTTCACCAAAACCAGGATTCCCAGTGCGAAAACCGCCAGGTCCAAGGGAGGGGAAAGAATCTTCAAAGGCTTGAGGAACTCCACTAACACGACATCTAGGTTGTTGACGATGAACGCGACGAAACCTATTTCTACAAGCATCCACCCTGCCTTCGCGAAAGAATGGTTGTAGTGCTTTTCCCTCACTCCCTGCCAGATTCCCAGCACCAAACCCAATGCAATGTGGAGAAAACCCACTAAAATCGACAAGGCGATTAATTGTCCGATTCCGTGCTCGTGAATCCTCGATAGCAAGGGAGTCAAGTGAAAGCCGAACACTTCCTCCAGCCCGAAGAACTCGGCGTAAACCACCCCGAAAATAATCGTGGAGAACGCGCTCAAAACCAGCATTCCGCCCAAGCTGGAGACAAAACCAGCCTTCGATTTTCTAGCCAGGAACAAGCCCAATGCCAGCAGCAAAATCCCGTATCCGATGTCGCCGAGAATCATCCCGAAAAACAGCGGGAATGTCAACGCAGTCAGGAACGTAGGGTCTATCTCGTTGTAGCGCGGGAGCGAGAAAAACTGCACCATGAATTCGAATGGTTTTACAGCAAAAACGTTGTTCAGCTTGCTCGGCGGCGTTTCGCCCGAATCGACTTTCTCTACGACGATTTTTTCGCCAAGCCGTTCTTTCAAAACCCACTCCAGTTTTGAAAAGCGTTTTGCCGGAACCCAGCCTTCTGCAGAACTAGCCATTGAAGCCTGCCCGAATTTCGACGGGAGCTCTGCTTTCTTGAACTCGACTTCCAAAGCTTTCCTGAGGAAAACGATTTTCGAGCCGTAGGCCGAAGCCAGAGAGTCGGCTTGTTTCTGCAATTCAGAAAGCCGTGCGGTCAGTTGAAAGATTCTTTTTTCCACGCTCGCGTGCTCGCGCGAGAAGCTTTCCTTGGCAAAAGGCAGGGTTGATTCCCTCGCGAACTGGGACAAGGCGGAACGCGCTTTTTCCGAATGGCGTTTTTCCAACGCCGCCAGCAGCCTGGCGTTTTGCCCCGGAACTTGCAATACCATCGCTTCGCCGTACTCCCTCGCTTTCGCCAACACACTATCCCTGCTTCCGGTGATTTCGAAAACCGCGAATTCCAACAGAGAGGTTTTTGAAGACAATTTATTCAAATCCACGTCCAGGCTCTTGAAAACGGCCAGTTCCTTCCTGCGGGACTTGAGTTCGTTCAACTCCGCTTCAACAGACTGCTTTTCTTTTGCTATGGAGTCCACCTGCCCGACAGGCAGGGAGTTGAATTCTTTCTCCAGCTCGTCGAGAAACGGCGAGTGCCCGCGAGATAGGAAGATAGGAAGGGCTTTGCCCGCCAGCCCGAGAGTGCTTTCCACCGCCCTGAGTTTGACGAGCATTCTGGAAATCCTCTCCAGCTTGGAAAGCGGTTGGCCGGGGGAAAAAGCTTTAGAGCGGGTGACGTGGATGGCGCCGAATTCGTACAAAGCTTCCACTACGGAATCCAAGTCGTTGTTCGCGCACAAAACGCGCGTCTTGACCATCGGCTCCACGTCAAACAAAAACCCAACAACCCCCTAGCAAGTGCAAAAGTTATTTCGGCAGTATTTCCAAAGCAAGCTCGGAAGCCAATTGCTTCACGGGCTTTTTCTTGAACTCGGCGGAATTCGCTTTCGCTTCAGCCAAGATTCTCTCCGCCTCGACTTGAACCAACCGCCTTTCTTCCTCTATAAGCTGTTCCCTTTTTTTCTCCCCTTCCACCGAAGCGTTTCCCAGGATTTCAGCCGCCCTTTTCTTTCCCCTCGCCATAACGCTAATCCTTTCCTCTTCCGCCCTGGAGATGATTCTCTTCGCCTGCTCTTCGGCTTGCGAAACTTCCAAAACGCTCTTGCTGAATGCGTGGGAGTGGGAATTGCTGTCGCTCTGCATATTCAAAAACCTCCTAACCGTAAAAATCGCATGGAGAACGCCGTTTTAGAGAGGCTATGCAGCCCGAAAGGCTTACGATTGGGCATACGGCGATACCCTGCAAAAACGCGGTTTTTTGTAAACGGAAGAAAAAGCGTTCTAAGGCTTTTTCAGGCAGATTGCTCAACGCGTCTTTTCAATTACGATTTAAAGCAAAAACGTATTTAAACATTGTTGCGTGAGTAAATAGTTTCTAAAAACTTTCTTTACGCTCGGAAAAAGTGGGAGGGTTTACCATGAAGTTTAAGATAGCCGACTTGAAGCTTTCCAAAGCGGGTTTGAACAAGATACGCTGGGCCAGGCAGCACATGCCCGTTCTCGAGCAAATAAAAAAGGATTTCGGGAAGAGAAAGCCCCTGCGAGGGCAGAGGATTGCTTGTTGTTTGCACGTGACCAAGGAAACCGCCGTTTTGATGGAAACGCTCAAGGCGGGAGGCGCGCAAGTGTCTTTATGCCAAAGCAACCCGTTGAGCACGCAGGACGATGTTGCTGCAGGACTGGTGAGCGAGGGCATTCCGGTTTTCGCGTGGAGGGGGCTCGGCAAGAACGAGTATTACTGGTGCTTGAACCAAGTTCTCGCCATCAAACCCACGATTACGATTGACGACGGGGCGGACTTGATCACTGAAATCCACACTAAGAAAAAAAGCATGGCGAAAGGCGTTTTGGGAGGACAGGAGGAAACCACCACAGGAGTAATCCGCTTGCGAGCGATGGAAAAGCAAAACAAGCTACTCTACCCCCTAATCGCGGTTAACGACACTCCCACCAAGCACTTGTTCGACAATTACTACGGAACTAGCCAAAGCACTATAGACGGCATTCTCAGGGCGACGAACGTGCTTTTGGCCGGCACTACATTCGCAATCGCCGGTTACGGGGACTGTGGAAAAGGATTGGCGGAGAGGGCGAAGGGAATGGCGGCGAACGTCATCGTGGTGGAACCGCGTCCGGTGGAAGCCTTGAGGGCGCACTTGAACGGGTTCCGCGTGATGCCCATGAGAGAAGCGGCGAAGCTAGCGGATATTATCGTTACGGTCACTGGAAACAAGCACGTTTTACGCTCGGAACACTTCAAGCTTTTGAAAGACGGCGTGATTCTCGCCAATTCTGGGCACTTCAACGTGGAAATAGAAATTCCTGCTTTGGAAAAACAGTGCAAAAGCAAGCGCGAAATCCGGAAGAACGTCGTGGAATACACGATGAAGAACGGCAGGAGGGTTTTCGTTCTCGCGGAAGGGAGGCTCGTCAACCTAAGCGTGGCAGAAGGCCATCCGAGCGAAGTAATGGACTTGAGCTTCGCCAACCAAGCGCTGAGTTCTGAGTTTCTCGTCAAGGAAGGAAAATTCCTGGAAAACCGCGTGTACGTCGTCCCCAGGCAAATCGACGAGAGGATTGCAAGGCTCAAGCTCAAGGCGTTGGGAATAACCCTGGAGAAAATGAGCAGGGAACAGGAAAAGTACTTGGAAACGTGGCTGGAAGGAACGTGATTATTACAATCCGCTCGGGCGCAAGTCCTCTTCGTACATGAAGCCGCCCAAAGCCAACAGCCAGTATGCTACGTAGTACAAGCCGTCAACAAGACCGTACTGCGTGTAAACGTCGTTCACCACCAACTGCCCGAATAAAATGTCGTAAATCGCGAACAAGCCGAAAGAAGCCGCCAAGATAACCCACGTTTTTGAAAACCCGGCCAAACCATACTGGACGGCTTCTCCCGCCAAGACGAAGGCGATGGAAATCGCACCCAAAAAAAGAACGAAATCCAAAGTTGCGTAAATCAAATTGAGCGTTTTCTCCAAGCTGCTGGCGTCGAAAGAAAAAGCGCCTCCGCCGAAAAACACGAGGATTGAAATGAACAAAGCCGCTCCGAGTATGATGCCCACTTCCACCTGAGACAGCCGGGTGTCCACGGAAACAAGGTTGTTCAACCGGAAGAGCAAGGCTATGCAAAATACCAAGGAACCCAAAACCCAGAACGCGTCGGAAATCGACGGGTACGGGAGTTCTATCCCGAAAAAAACCGTTTGCGCAACCCAAGAAACCTCCCCAAAAAACCACAAGAACGCTCCCGCTAGGAATACAAGGCAGAATTTAGTCGCAATATCGTTGTAGTAAGCCGCGTTCAAAGCCCTGAAAGCACCGTAAACCGCAAAACCGGAAAGCGCAAGCAGAAGGACGTTTGAAGACGCCATGAAAATCCATTTTCCTAAAAACCATTCGTTCAAAACGAACAGGAGGAAAATGCAGGCGAGAAGCGAAAACATAACAACCTTCCCAGCTCGCATGAAAACACTCTCCTATCCGAAAATCATCTGGTTACTTGAAAAGAACGCACTTTCTCGAACAATTCTTTCGCCTTTCCCTTCTCGAAATGGGTTCTCACCGGCTCGATTATTTCGTCCAACTCTCCCGCAATTCCGTTCTTCAAATCCGCAGGATGCAGTTCTCCCCTGGCGAAAGCGCCTTCCAATTCTGGGAACGAGTCGAACTCGAGCCTCCCGCCGAACTTCTCCAGCCTGTCGATGGAGAAGGTTTTCTTGTTCTGGAAAACCAAGTCCCGCGCGTAAGCGAGAACCGGGTTTCCCTCCGCCTGCTTTTCCGGACAAAAGGCTTTCGAAACTTTTTTCTTGATTTCCTCCTGTGGATCGTGGATGAACACCGCGCTCTCGGGCTTGCTCTTGCTCATTTTCAGCTCTTCCCCCAGCAACGAAGGCAAAAGACGGTGGTGCAATGCTATCGGGGGCTTCCACCCCATTTTCGGGAAAACCTCCCTCGCCAGCATGTGCACCTTCCGCTGATCCATCCCCGCGTGCGCAATATCCGCGTTGAGAAACTTGATGTCCACAGCCTGCATTGACGGGTAAATGTATTTAGCAACGTCAAGAATCTCGTTCTCTTCCCTACCCAAAACTTGCATCGTCCTCGTTGCTCTGGCAATGGTAACGTGCATCGAGAACTTCAAAACGCTCTTCCAGTACTCGTCGTTATCGTGGTACAAGTCCGTCCCCCGCACGATCTTGACTTTCGGGCAGAAGAAATTGAATGCTTCTTCGAAATACTCCGCCTCCGCTTGCAGCTTTTCCCAATCTCCGCCGAGCTTGTTGTTGATGAGCGAATGCCAGTCCGCTAGGAAAACGGTCGTTTCCACTCCCGCTTTCGACAGGTTGTTGATGACGTTTCCGCTGACGAAGAGAGAACCGACGTGCAATAAACCGGAAACCTCGAAGCCTATGTAGTGTTTCGGCTTCGGGTTGGCTTCGAACAACTGCCTCAAATCTTCCGGAGTAACCACTTCCGCTACCGGCGGTTTGGAAGCCAATTCTATTTTCGACTGCAAATCCATGCTAAACACTTCAAAAAATTGTTTTTAATTACTCTCTAAAACCTAATAAAAACCATGCCTTCGAACACGCCGGAAAAAGTGGAAATAACGCGCAGGGCTTTGGAAAGCGCGCTGCAGGGAGCGAGGGAAACGCACCCCCACGAGTTCGTCTGCTTATTGCGCGGGGAAAAGAAGGAAGGAAAGTGGGTTATTCACGAAGTGATAATCCCGCCTTTCTCCAGTTACGAACGCCACTCTTCGGGCTTTTCCGATTGGTTCATTCCAGCCAATTCGAACGAAATCGCTTCATTCCACTCGCACCCTTCGCCCAATTCAGCCTTTCCCTCCAGGCAGGACTTGCATTTTTTCTCCCGCTCGGGCAAGTTCCACTTCATCGCATCCGCTCCGTACAGGATTCAAGACGTGAACGCGTTCGACTCGAACGGAAAAAGGATGGGTTTTCAAGTCGTTTGAGGCAACAGTTTTTTCTCCAAAACCAAAACAGTTTTTCCTCCCAACTGTTTTTCCAGCACGCCTTTCTTCACGAAACCGAATTCCGCGTAAAGTTTTTTCGCAATTTCATTATCCTCGGCAACGAACAAAAACACGCTCGGACAGCGTTTTTCTTTCGCAAAAGCCAGCGCTTTCTCCAAAAGCTTTTTTCCTATGCCTTTGCCTTGCAATTCCTTCAAAACAGCCAAGCCCAAGAGCTTCGCATTCCCGTCATCCTGCACGTCAACATCCGCAAAACCCACGGTATGCCCTTCAAGCAAAGCCACGAAGTAGAAAACGTTCTTGCTCTTCAAACGCTCTTCAATAGTCTTGAACGTAAAACCCGTGTAGGGGAAGAAGTGCTTGGTCATGGCGGTTATGGAGTAAAGGTGCTTGGGCTCCGCCGGGATAATTTCAATCTCACCCTGCGGTTGCATTCTCCACACCCGAAACGTACTCCTTCGCCTTAATCCAGTCTTCCTCGAAAACCCTGGAGAACTCTTTAGCAATAGCCTCCCCCTCGATTAAAACAGTGCTCTCGCGGTTGGAGCGCATCGCCTGCTTGCTCCAATTCGTGCTTCCCACAATCACTTTCCTCCCGTCGATAACCGCTGTTTTCGAGTGCGTGTTCGTATATTCCTTGGAAGCCCATCTTACGGAAACTCCGTTTTGCGATAGGAACTCCGCCGTAGCGTAATTCGAATCCACCCTCGGCTCCAGGATTATTCTCACTGCAACCCCGCGCCTGACTGCAAAAGCCAGCGCGTCTTTCATTTCCGGGTTGGAAAACTGGTATAGCATCACGTCGAGGGTTTTTTCCGCTGAAGAGATTATGGAAACGAATTGCTCTTGCGAATCCGGGGAGAAGACGGTTGTCACGCCCAAGGCGCAAACCCCGTTTTCCTTAAAGGCATTGACTTCAGGATAGGCTGCAAAAGACAGGAGCAGCGCTGAAGCGAATCCTGCCGTGAAAACCAGGGCAAGTTCGAACTTTCCGCTTGCCTTCAAAACCATTTTTCCACACACGCTACATTCAGTAGGACGCTTCTATGAACGCGCCCACCAACAGCAAGAGGAACGCCATGCCGGCGAGAAGAACCACGTCCTCAACCAAGTACTTGAAAAACGGTTTTTTGTAAGCCGACTTCATTATTGCAATCGAGAGGATTCCGCCTGCAATGGCGCCGATGAAATATGAAGAAATTTCGAAAATCCCGTGTGGAATCAAACCCAGCAGACCTACCACCGTCCCCGCCAGCCCCTGCTGGATCATCCGCTCTCCCAGCACGACTCCGATTATGGACGCGTTCCACAACAGCAAATACAAAGCCCCGATTCCGTATATCACCGAAAACAAGAGCATGAGCAGCAAAACCTGCAGGTTGTGGGAAAGCAGGTATTGGAACAAGTTGTCGCTGAAGACGTTGGCGGTAATCGTCGAGCGGATTGTTTTCAGTTCTTGCAATTGCGGGTAGAAGAGGTTGTAGGAAACTTCCTGCGGGAGGACGGAAAACCAGAATGCGTAGGCGATTACTGCGCCTATGAAGAGAAAGCCGAAGAGTTCAATCAAGTCCTTGTGGACGTTCACCACCCTCTTGAACCGATGGGCTAAAGCGAACGGGAACAACGCGGGCTTTTCATCCTGCTTTAAAGCCTTCAAGACTTTCTTCCAGCTGTCCACTTCGGTTTTAAGCTTGGAAAAACGCGCTTCGGCGCTCTCCTCTCCAGCGAGAACAACGAAAAACAGGGGAATTAACGGAACCATGGCGAAGATGATTACCGAGCCTTCCAGCGAGGGGATGAGCAGTTGCGTAAGAACTCCGAAGGAAACGAACAGGAACGAAACTGCAATCAATTCCCAAGGCTTTCTCTTCGCTTCCTTGGGAGAAAGGATATACTCCAAAACCATGCGTTTAGCACCCAAAGCTGTTTATGCGGTAAGGAAACAAGAAATTAAAACGCTTGCCCCAAAAGAATTAAGCCGAGCGGTTGTGGTCTAGTGGCAAGATGCGACCTTCCCAAGGTCGAGACCCGGGTCCGATTCCCGGCAGCCGCACTTTTTTCAACAGTCGAACGAGTGGGCGATGAAGTTGACCGTAGCCTTGTCTTCAGGGAATGAGGCTGGCACGAACGTCGTTAAAACCGCAGTGTACGCAGTTGCGTTAGGAGCGGTGCAAGAGTAGAGGAACGAGCTTACGAACCCCTCTTCGGAAGTGTCTTTCAGGAAGTAAAACTTCTTTCCGGAGAAAGCGGTTGAAAAACCGTCTTCCGAACCCTGGGTCTTCAAGGCTGAAACTGCATTTTGAAGGTCTTTCTCGGAAGAGAAATCCTGCTCGATGCGCAGGGTGAAAACCTCGGGTGCAAAGTGTTCCACGTAACTGCGGATTTTCAGCGTGAAAGACTCGTCTGAAGACACTTCGTAACCTACGGGATACCTTATGGAGAAGCCCCAGTCTTGGCTTTTGTAATCCAGCAGGGTTTCGGAATTTTGGTTGGAGAAGGAACGCGCTTGCGCCTGCAAGTCCGCAGACGGGTAGACGAACGGGCTTCCCGCCTGCACTATTGCATTCTGGAAGAGCAGCAATGCTCCCAGCAAGATTGCGAGCGCCAACACCAACTGCCAAGCTTTCAAAACAAATCACCCTATAGATTGCGATTCGGCGGTTCGAGACTTGAAGTCGTCAATCAACTTTTCCACTTCAGAAGCTTTCCCTTCAACCACTTTGCCGCCGGAATCCACTATTCCCTGGGCGCGCATGGATTCTATTAAAGAGCTTCCCTCGCTTGCAACCGACGAAGGCAAAGCGCCTGATTCAATCGTGTTTTTGAAATCATCCAGCTTTGCTTGGGCGTTTTCCAAGTCGATTTTCTTGCTCTCCGCGTCAATTTCGGATTGCGAGAGCTTTTGCTCTTCACTCCCTATTTTTTCCTTCAACACCAGGCCGTCGATGGACTCCAAGCCCAGAGGCTGCGAGTCAGGCTGGAAGATTGAAACGAAGACAGGCTCCCACGCGTAGCCCGCATCATCGTAAGAGAAAGCCATCAGAAAGCTCGTTATTCCCGCCTTTTCTTGGGGCGAAGATGGAGAGTGCCGGAAGGTTTCGAAAGACAAGCAGCTTTCCCCTTCACCGCACGATTCCCTCAATGAAATCCTTTCCGCACAAGAGTCGGCGGAAGAGCCCGAGTAGTAGCAGTACGCAGCTAAGGACGGGACTGAAGAAGCGTGGTTGAAAACCAGCGCGTAGTTCGTAACCTCGTCCGTCAGCTTGGCTTCAACCGGATTTCCGTTCACGTGCAGCAACGCCGAAGCAGGAATGCTTAGGAGCAAGCCGGGCGAAACGCTGAATATCGACTTGAGGAAGGTCCAGCCGGCGCCTGCTCCAGTAGCCGCCGTGGCCGCAACCACTCCTGCAGAGGCTTTCCCAGGCGTCAGGGAAACCAAGTCCGCCTTGCCGACGTCGAGAGTTTCAGACAGCGCTTTTTGCCCCGCGCCCGGAGGCTTTGCCCTAGTGATTTTAAGCAAGCCAGGAAGCACTCTTTCCGACTGTTCTAAAACTTCTTCAAGCCCGGTTGGTTTGCTCACGGCGGACGTGGCGATGAAAATCGGTTCCTTAACGACGTCGTCTATAGTAGCAACTACAGTCTTGCCGCCTTCCTTGAAAACAACCTTTCCTCCCTTCAAGCTTGTTTTAGTGATGAACTCCGGCCACTTCTCAGGGGTTAAAGCAACAACGTCTTTAGCCTGTCTGGCCAAGCCGCCGAGCCTTGATGCGGCTACGGTAGTTCCGTCGAAAGCTTTCTTCGCCAAGCCGTACCTCAACGCGCTTCCTAACACCGAACTTATTGCCTTGCCGCCCACGTAAACCATGAACGGGTGCGGCGTGGTCTGGTCTGAAATGCTATACCAGAACCAGAACGAGCCTGCGTCCAAGCCAGTTTGCGCGAGCGAGTAAGCCAAACCGCGGGACGCCGCTTTCAACGGAACTCTTCCAGTCCACGGCAGCCCCTTTACTCCAAAAGGCACTATTCCTCCTGCTATTGAATTTACGATTGACTCCACGCCTACCGACATGCTCAAGTGAACGCAGAAGTTTGTAGCCTTGCAGGTAGGCAGTTCGCTCTTCGCTTGGTTGCAAGCCAGTGCGGTTTTCGCCGGAATCGTAGCCAAAGGAATTCCTGCGCTTGCCATCCTCAAAGCCGCAGCCTGCCCTCCAGGAATGAGTATAGCCACCGGAATCGCGCCTCCGCTTAAACCCACGCCAACCCAAGTGAGAGTGTCTACGAAA
Organism: Microcaldota archaeon; assembly: GCA_043805205.1. Lineage (GTDB taxonomy): Archaea > Micrarchaeota > Micrarchaeia > Norongarragalinales > Norongarragalinaceae > UBA10210. Next base: position 195 of record JAZDIF010000074.1, on the reverse strand, counting down.
TTATATGCGGCCTGCAAATTCTTTTTACATTCAACTCCAGTCGGATCGTCGTAGTAATCCCCGCCGGAAACTGATTGAACATCCGTTTCCTGCCCGTACAAGCCGCGGACCAGCTGCATTGCCATTTCGGAATCTTCCTTGCTTTGCCCCTGCGTGTATTTACCCAATTCCAGCCTTCCCACTTTCTTGTAAAAC
>JAZDIF010000073.1:0-2620 GCA_043805205.1 Microcaldota archaeon | reverse complement strand
CAGCTATTTTTCGTTTTATTTGCTCCAGCGGAGCGTGCGAGGATGGGTATAGTATTGCGGAAACTACGTTGTCCAAAGCGTTTTCGTCGAAATCAACGAGAGTCACTTCCTTCGCAGGCTCGGTTTCCTCCGAAAGAACTTCCCCGGAAGTTTTTTCCACCGCCCTTAGCGTTTCTTTCAAATACTGCTGCGTGGCTTGCCCGTGCCTGTCGTCCGCCCTTTTCACGAAAGACGGGATTACTTTCGAAAGCTCGGCCTGCATTTCGCCCGCCGTCAAACGCATTTCCTGCAAATCGCTCGCGTTCATTTTCAACAACAAGTATTCGAACGCGCGTCCGTTCCCGAAAATCCCCACGTTCGTAAGCGTGGATGCCGGGAGCAAACCGCGGATGATGTCGCAAGCTTTCGCCTTTACCGCCGAAGCGTAAGCCCTTTCGCTTACGTTTTCTTCCTGCGGAAACCTTTCCACGACGAACTTTTTCACGGGCTCGACGAGCTTCGCGTACGTGTCGAAAAGAAAATCGCACGTTTCAACGTAAGAATCCGCAAAGTTCGAAGCCATTATTTCGGGCTCGCGGTAGTACTTGTATTCCCCTTTCGCGTTTTTCTTGTCGAACCAAACGTAGCGGGTGCTTTTCTCAAGAGGGCTCAGTCCGATGCGCGGTTCTTCCAAAACTTTCGAGGCGATGTTGGAAACGTTTTCGCACGCCAAGTGCGCCCCTCCCAACTCCGCAACGCTGTCGTCCCCGTAGCCCACGAGAACGCGGTCGTAAAACTCTTCCGCTTTTTGGACTGCAACAGTTTGTTCGGTTCCGCTCTGGACTTGAAAGCCGACGATTTCCTTGAATCCCATTTCCGGTTTTAGAATAAATTCATCCAAAAGAACGCGGCGCAGGCTCTTGTCGCTTCTCGAATAGCGGGAGAATAAAGCTCCCTTGACTACTTCCGGAAGGTTAGTGAGGGCGAAAACGTCCTTGTCCAGATTAGTGAAGAACGGCTCGATCGCCTTTCTTTCTTCGGGAGTGAATTCGCTGGAGGAGTCTAAAGCGTTTGACAACAAAGCCCACCGTTTTAAAGCCAATTAATAAAACCGCTGTTTTCTAAAAAGCTTTTGCTATGCCCTTTTCCTACTCTCAAGCCGTTGATTTTATAGAAATGCTCCCCCAGCCTGAAAACTGGCCTCTGGAGAGAATGAAAAAGCTAGTGGAAAAGGCGGGAATTGATTTTGAAAAACTGGGGTTTATTCACGTTACGGGCTCGAACGGAAAGGGCAGCGTAAGCGCAATGCTCTACTCTATCTTGAGGCAGGATGGAAAGAGCGTTGGCTTGTATTCTTCCCCCCACTTGACGGACTGGCGCGAACGGTTTTTGCTGGACGGGAAAACAGTTTCGCAAAGGGAATTCGCTCGGCTGGCTTTTAGAGTGAAAAAAGCCGCCCTGCAGACGAAAGCCAGCCAGTTTGAGGTCTTGACGGCAATTGCTTTGCTTTGGTTTGCGGAAAGAAAGCCGGACTGGTTGGTTTGGGAAGTGGGGTTGGGCGGAAGGCTGGACGCTACGAACGTCGTTAACGCGAAATATGCCGTTATAACCCCTATTTCGCTGGAGCACACGCAGCGTTTGGGGAAAACGCTTGAGAAAATCGCTTGGGAGAAGAGCAAGATAATAAAGCAAAACTCTACTGCAGTCACTCCGAATTCCGGCAGGGTTTTGAAAGTCATTGCAAAGGAAGCGAAAGCAAGGAAAGCGAAGCTCGTGAGAGTATCAAAGCCGGGAAAAATCGTTTGTTCGAAAGAAAAAACCAGTTTTGCTTTCAAGGGAAAAAAATGGGGCACGAAACTGCTTGGTTTTCACCAGGCGGAAAACGCCGCCACTGCCATCGCTGTAGCAAGGGAAATCGGCGTTTCGGACGAAAAAATTTCGAAGGGCTTGCTGAAAGCGCACTGGCCCGGCAGGATGGAGGTTTTTTCGGAAAAACCGCTCGTGGTTTTGGACGGGGCTCACAATCCGGCGGGAGTAAAAGCTTCTTGCGAATCGTTCGTAAAAATTTTTGGAAGAAAACCTGTTTTGGTCGTGGGAATCCTGGCGGACAAAGAGTGGAAGAAAATGGCCCGCTCTTTCGCTTCAATCCTAAATCCTTCCCTCATCATAGCGACTCAAGTGGAGAACGAGCGGAGGCTGGAAGCGGGAATTCTTGAAAAGGAATTCAAAAAACTGGGGGTTGAAACGATTGCCGTTCCGAGCGTGAAGGGCGCCGTAAGGCTTGGAATGGAAAAGGGCTTGGCGTTGAAAAAAACCGTGTTCGTTTCCGGCTCGCTGTATGCGGTTGGCGAGGTTTTGAGTTCCTGAACCGCGTTTAGGATTTCGGTCTTTTGAATTCTATTATGTTGAAACCCGGAGCTCCGCCGGCAGGCTTGCGGAAGCGCAGTTTCGCGGTTATTCTCCCGACTGCTTCAAGAAAACCTGGGCGTTGGGGCTTGAATTCAACCGGAAGGTTGAACGCAATTCGAGCTTCTTCCAGCTTTTTCTTTAAAGCATTAAACTTTTCCAGCTCTTGCATTACTTCCACGTGAAGCGCCCCTTCAGCAGTGTTTTTCAACCTCTCTTCATGTCCTTTCGGCGC
>JAZDIF010000072.1:0-4663 GCA_043805205.1 Microcaldota archaeon | reverse complement strand
TAATGGAGCCGCTCGCTTGAATTCTTTTGCCGTGGCTTGGGATAACACTTCGTCAGCCCTCGCTTGGGCGGCAGAGTTCAAGTGCGGTTCTATACGCAAAGAAACCTCGTCTTGGCGCCGCGAAACCAACGCGCCTAGTGAAAGCAGTCCCGCGTAAGTCCTTCCCACATGATGTTCGAGCAACCGCCTTGCAGTGGGTTTTACTCCGCTCTGGGAGAGCTTTTCCGCCCCTTTCTCCAATGCCTTGTCACTAACGCGCCCTTTCAAAGCCTCTCTTCCTGCAAGCAAACCTGCAACGCCCAGGATGGACAAGCCGACTATGGCGCCAGTCGAAAGCGAAACCCGTTTTTTCGCAACAGGGTCTTCGTAAAACAAGTCGGCGTACTTGGCTTTTTTTTCCGCAGGAACTTCCCCGAGGATTTGGTTTATAGCGCGGACGTCTTCGGGTTTCAAGTTTTCCATCAGGTTGAAAATCAAGTTCGAGTAATTTACGTCGACCGGCTCGCGGACGACAGGAACCCTTTTTTCAAGTTCTTCGCCCCTGAAGTAACGCGCTGCTTCCGTCCGGTATACTTCCATAGCCCTTCTTTCGTTCGCCCGCTGAACGATTTCAGCCAGCCGAAACTGCTGTTCGGAAGTCAAAAGCTTTGAAAAATCCGTAGGAGGGCCGGGCATCGCAGTTATTTTGAACATTTTTATTTGATCGCCTTCCCGGTAGTAAACGGTTCCGAGAGGGGCGTGTTCGTTCAAACCGCCGATTATGGCGTTTACTTCAGCGACCTTGCTTCCTTGAATCCAAACTTGAGCAGGAACTTCTTTTGCCTGCCTTGAAACCATCCTGGGCGGGGGTTCCGCAATCCTTACCAAAGGCGGAGCCAAGGCTAAAAGAGTCAACGCAACCGCTATGGGCAAGCCTGCTTTGAGTATCAAAGGCCTTGACTTGCGTCCCACTCTGGAAGCTTCCCTGAAACGACCTTGGAGGGTTTTAACCCAAACCGGCACTACCATGAAAAACAAAGGACGGCGTTTTCTTTTATTCCTTTTCAGAAGACGAGCTGTTCCACGACTGCGGCAATAATCTTGTTTTCCGCCTTTCTCAAGTGATTCTGAAAGGTGGTTCTGGGAATCCCTTGTTTTTTTGCTATATCCTCTAGAGACGCTTTTCTCGGGAAGGAATAATACCCCGCTTTGAAGGCTTTCTGCAATACTTCCCGTTGTTTTTCCGTCAAACTCTCCAGCGCGTTGGGCAAAAACAAGTTCAGCTTTTGTTCTTTGATGGAAATTATTTCCGCGCTCGCCTCGCCCTTCAAGGAATTGATTTTCTCGAACAAGGCGGTCAAATCTTCTTTCCGCCATGATGCGACGGTCCAGTACTCCCAACCGTCCTTCAAGACAATGGGCTTTGCCATGAATTCCTTGCGGTCGAGCATTAGCTTGTGAAAAACGGTTTTCGATTCGATTGCGAAGAAAACCTGGTCTCCCTCGACGCCCATGACGCGGATTCGAGGGTCTTTTTTTATTCCATCCTTGAGTTTTTCCTTCTCTCGACCCGCACACAAAGCGACCCTGAACAAGTAGTCTTTTCCTTTTTCCGTGAAAGCGTTCAAGTAATAATTCGCAATAAACCCGTCGACTCCTTTCGTAAGCTCCAGAATGGCGCTTCCCTTGTGCCACGCTTTGAACTCGCCGACCCACACGTTAACGCACCAAAGATAGTTTCTGGAAGGGGGTTAAAAGAACGGTTGCAAAAGGCAGATCAGGCTATCATCAGGATTATCGCCGACACCAAGGCGGTTACGGTAACTGCAGGACCCAGGAAGCTTCTTACTAGCCCGATGTACGCCAAAACTCCCACGGCTAGAACCGGAGCTGCAAGGGGAAGGGAAGAAGACAAGATGCCGATGATTTGGAAGGGGATGGTAGTGATAAGCCCGAAACCCAACACGAGCGGGTTGTTAGAGACCGACTGGCCGGTGGAATAGCCCGACACGAGGGCCATTATCACGACTAGAATAACCAGCGTTTCCGTTTCAAATGCGTCCAACAATCCCATATACAAACCCTGCAGCGAAAACTATTAAAGGGTTTGTTGCGATAAGGACTACTACAATATTGAGAGAGGGTAGGAATGCTTTCTGGAAACATAACCGTGCTGCAAAACGCGGGTTTGACGAAGAACGAAGCGCAGGTGTACGTCGGCCTAATTTCTTCGGGAACTTCGGGCGCTGCGGAAATCGCGAAGAAAAGCGGGGTGCAGAGGACTCTTGTTTACGACGCGCTTAAGAGGCTGGTAGAAAAGGGTTTGGCGAGCGAGGTCGACGTGAACGGCAAGAAAATGTTTACGGGAGTCAAGCCGGCAAGGCTAAAGCTCGTGGTGGAAGAACAGCAGAAGGCGGTGATGGACGGGATCTCAAGCGTAATGCAGGAGTTGGAAAAAACTTATTCCGAAACTCCCAAGCCAGCAGTGCGGGTGTATACGGGCTTCGAGGGGATTAAAACGGTGATGACGGAATGGCTAGACAACCTTCCTCCGGGCGGAACCATGAAACTGTACAGGCTTCTTCCGGTAGTAGCATACAGGTTTCCGGTATTCCTATCCTGGTTTAACAAAAAACGAGTTGCGAAAAAAATACTGCTTAAAGTCATAGTCTCTCCCACGGAACAGGCGACAAAAAGGGCAGGGGAATTGAAAAAACAGGGTTTAGTCAAGGTCAGGTACCTGAAAAATCCCATGAACGAAACTTTCACGTACCATATTTTCGGGAACAAAGCGTCGATTTTTACGGTTACGGAAAATGAAGCGGTCGGAATGGTAATAGAAAGCAAGACAATTGTCAAGGCTCTAGAGGATAACTTCGATTACGTTTGGAAGACTTTGAAAAGGGAAGATTAGAATTCCCTTGAAGTGAATATTCTTCCCACTAGAACCAGCCCGAACAACAGGGCTATCGCCAGCCCTGCCAGCCCCAACGCCGAATAACCCCACAACATCGGCTTGATGTTGGTGGCGATTAAAATCGAGCTCGCTAGGATCAAAGCCGCGACTATAAGGGAGAGGGAAACTTTGTTTATAGTCCTGTCCAACTCCGAAATCGGCTCGTGCAAGCCGTAGTGCTGGATGTTCAGATTTAAGTTCCCTTCCTCCGCTTTGCTCAAGACTCCGGAAAATTGGATGGGAATTTTCGAAGCCGCTTCGGCAATCTCTTCCAGCGACGACCAGGATTTTTTAAGCACGGTCAAAGGCTTTTTCCTTTCCGAAATCAAGCGTTCTACTACGGGCTTGGCCACTTCAATCGTGTTGAACTGGGGGTAAAGCTTTCTTCCTATTCCTTCGAGAGTGACGAGCATTCGCATTAAAAGCATGCTCTTGGGATGCATTCTGACTTTGTAATCGCGGATTATGCCCGTCAAATCCCGTACTACTTCGTCCAAGTGCATTTGCGAGATGGGAACGTTGTAATACTGGTCTATAACCTCCGCCAAGTCTTCCTTGAACGCCGGCACGTCCGCGTCCTTGGGAAGCACGCCCACGCTGAGAAAATAATCCACGAGCTTGTCCGTGTCTTTCTTGATGAGCGAAACGAAAAAGTCCGTCGTCGTTTCCCTGGTTTTCTCGTCCAGAAAACCCATCATCCCGAAGTCGACGATTCCGATTCTGTCGCCCTTCATGGCGATTATGTTCCCGTGATGCGGGTCGGCCTGGAAAAACCCGTGCACCAGAACCTGCTTGATGAGCGAACGCGCTCCGGCTTCGACGATTTTCTTTCTCCTGGAAGCGGGGTAATCGTGGATTTGCAATAATCTCACTCCATCCACGTACTCTTGCACCAAAACCCTGCGCGTGCAGTATTCAGGGTAGACTTCTGGAACGAAAACCTCTTCATCCCCCTCGAAGTTTGTCCTGAATTTGATTGCATTGCGCATTTCATGCAGGAAGTCCAACTCCCGCCGAATGGTTTTCGCGAAATCCTGCACTACTGCCGCGGGGGAGTAGAACTTGGATTCCGGAAAGTTGTTTTCAAAGAAAACCGCCAAGTCCAAGAGGATTTGAATGTCCGCCTCGATTTTGTTTTCGATGTTCGGGCGTTGGACTTTAAGCACTATTTTCCTTCCGTTCGCGAGGGTAGCCCTGTGCACTTGGGCGATGCTTGCCGCGGCAAGGGGCTTTTCCTCAATGTTTTTGAAGATTTTGGAGTAATCGCCGTACTCGTCCCGCAAGATTTCTTTCACGGTTTCGAAGGAAAGCGGCTTGACTTCGTCAACGAGCTTTTCCAGTTCTTTCACTACCGGTTCCGGAAGCAAGTCGCTCCTGGTTGAAAGCAACTGCCCGAACTTTACGAAAGTCGGGCCCAAATCCTCGAACGCCCTTCGCAAGCGGATTCCGACCGGTGTTTTCTGCTTGGGAGGGAAAAAACGCAAAGCCAGCTCGCGCAAAGGACCCTTTTCCTGCGCTGAAGCTATCGCTTCCTCGAAACCGTGCGATGCGAAAACGCTTATTATTTCCTCTGCTCGCTTGAAGTTCTTGTACTGCTTGGAAAAAGGAAGTTCCATGAAAAGCGGAAGGAAATTACAATAGTTAAAGCTTGTCAAGCCAGCGTTCTTTCACGAAAAAGTAGTACGCCAAACACAGCAAAACCAGCAAAGCGACCAGGCTTCCAAGCCC
>JAZDIF010000071.1:0-5951 GCA_043805205.1 Microcaldota archaeon | reverse complement strand
TTCGGCTATTTTTTCCTTGTAGTCTTTCTCCAACTCCTTCTTTTTTTTCAAGTCTTTCGTTTCGCCGGCCTTGTCTTGCTTCTCTAAGCCGAGCCTGACCGGTTCTGAAAGAAGCTTCTGGTGTTCGAAGTACGCTCCAAGAGCCAACTGCCCGTCAGGGGCGAATTCGTGCAGTTCCCTCCCGGCGGCGATCAACTCTTCATTCTCTTTCATGAATTTTCTTTCTTGTTTCTCGACTTCCTCAGCTTCCTTGCTCTCATCCCCCCTTACCGCAACGAGCTTTTCCCTTTCTTCCCTCAAACTTTCATACGTACGATAGACTTCCAAGGCGGTTTTTTCCGGACTATGATAAACGCCGACCTGCGTTTCCCTCTGCATCCTGTCCGCCTGGTGCATGTGCCCCAGGACTTCAACAACGTTTTCGGCACCGCTCTTTTGCCTGGTCCTCTTGAAAATCCCGTGAAGCTCTACTTTCATCTTCGCCTTTACCGCATCGTCGTTAGCAAGGAACATCCTTACCAGCTCTTGCTCGTGCGCTCTCCATGTCGGTTGGGTCGGCGAATGCTGGCGCATTCCGTCCAAATGATAGTACAAAGAACGCAGAGCCGGGTGTTTGAACCACAATCGCGGTCTTGTTGCAGTATACCCTACGAGCGGAAAAAAGTGCTTCTCGAGTGGCATATATCTTATTCTGCAAAAACATTAATTAATCGTTTTGCTTGAGGAAAAGGCTTAATGGATTATTCGATTGTTTTTCAACCTCGCAAGACAATAGTTTAAAACCAGAATTCAGAGAAATGTATTCATGCTTTTGGACGCGCCGACTTTCAAAACCGTGTTGACTCCCGAAGCGGCTTTGGGAATGATCCAGAAAACCGTCGCTTCTAAAGGATGGAAGCAGTACGACGTTTCCGACGTGAAAATGGTTTACACTCCCTACTGGGTTTTCTCTTTCGACGTCGTGGCGGGCGAAGCTTCGCCAACCGGAAAAACCGCGTTGAACGCCTATTCGGGAGAATTGAACGACTACATTCCCTACGTGATAGAACGCCCGTTGAAGAAAATGAAGGAAACCGAGGAGGGTTTCGAGGCGGAAGTCCTTCCCACCTCCGTTTCGAAAAACGAGCTTTCTGACGTTGCTGCGACGAAAGTAGCGGCTCACGCGGGAATAAAGAAAGACATGGTTGCGATATCCGCGCCGACGAAATTCTACGTCCCCTCGTACCAGATTTGGGTTGACGTTGCCGGGGATTCGTTCAAGATAGACGTTGACGCGCTACTGGGAAACCCGTTTGGAGCTGAAGCGATTCCCGAACGCCCGAAAGGATGGAGCGAAGCCGCCGGAGAAACGGTCGAGAAAATGAAGAAACCGTCCGGGTGGATCGAGTTGTTCGGAAAAGCGTTGGGCTCGCTCTCCGGAATGGCGAAGCCAGGCGGAGGCGGCGGCAACGCCCAAGCTCCGTGGTTGAAATACGCTTTGCTTGGAGTGATCGTACTTGCATTAGCTTACTTTGTTTTCTTCAGGGCCCAAGGCGGCGGGCAGGGAAGCGTGACTTGCGACTTGTTCTCGAGATACTACCACCCTGCAGAGTGGTTAGGCTTGGGCGCAAAGCCAGTCAAGCCGAGGGTTTTGCCCGAAGGAATGCTTTCGGTGGAAGGACAGTGCTCTTTCTCAAACCCCGGCAAGGAAGACATCGCGTCGATAATCGCGCTTGCCAGAATAAACGTGGACGGCGTTGCAATCGCGCAAAACAGTTCATTCGTGGGGCTCTGGCCTCCAACGGGCAAGACTCCGACGATAAAAACTTTCGAAATCGTGTGGCCCGGATCCAACCGGCAGAAGTACTCCTTTTCCTTCTGCAGGCTTGAAGACTGCCGCTAGAACGCCGCGAACAGCGCCTGCACTTCCTCTTCGGTGGGCCTCGCCCTGCGCAGGATTCTCTTGAACGCGAGCGAGACTTTCTTCGGGTTTCGAACCGTGGGATTGCGCTTGGCGAATTCGAAAAACATCCCCTCCAGTTGCGAGAGGTTTTCGCGTGCTGCCCCCTTGAATTCTTTTTTCAATTCCCTTTCCCCGCGCGAGGCGAAGAGCTCGTAAAGAACTATTCCCACGGCATGCGAAAGGTTTAGCACCGGGTATTTGGGGTTCGTCGGGATGAAGGAAACCAAATCGCATTCGCCGAGAAACTCGTCGCTCAAGCCTCTCTCCTCGTTCCCGAAAACCAGCGCTACAACATCCTTCCTTCCAAGTTTGGATTTCAATTGCCTTGCGGAAACGCATTTTTTCAAGATGCGCTTGTTGAAACGCTTGATTATTCCGGTCGTTCCCACTACGACGGTCGTTCCCTCCAGCGCTTGCTCCAGGGTCTTGACTTTTTTCGCCTTTTGCAAAACGTCTTTCGCGTGCTTGGAAAACTTTATTGCTTCCAAGCCCAACGGCGCTTGCTTGTTTACCAAGTATAGTTCTTTCAGCCCGAAGTTTTTCATCAACCGGCATACGCTGCCGACGCTCAAGTCCCACTTCGTATTAACGAGAACAACGCGGGTTTTCATGATACGAATTAAAGAGAGGAAACATAAAAAACGGTTTTCCCGAAAGCGATTGTTTTAAAGGCGCTTGAAAAGTAATGAAAAACATGAGCAGGCTTTCGCAAATAGTTTTGCTTTCCTTGCTGCTGTTTTCACTAATGCCCGTAGCTTTCGCACTGTCTTCGGAAGAAGCGCTTGCAAAAGCCAAGCCTTACCTGGACGTTGGCATAACCCCGTTGCCCAAGCAGCTGTTCGCCCTCTCGGACTATTACTACGCCTACTCGCCTTCGATTTACTCCTCCCAAAAAATATTCATTGCAGTCGCCGATTCGACAGGGGAGATAGAAACGAACGAAGCCAGGCTGACTGCCGTGGGGGCGGCGGTTTACAACTACGGGGTTTTGAACGAGTACGTGCAGAGGAACAAGATTTCCTTTGAGGACTTGGAAACCACCGTGAGGCAGACCCTCTCGGCGGTGGACCAGAACATCGGCACTCTCGCCGCTTTGGAAGTGAAAACCAAGCAGTCTTACCCCGACGAGAGTTTCGACAACATTGAATCCAAAGCGTACGCCCTGCAAACGCAGGCTTTGGACTTGAATTCGCTGGTTTCCGACGGAGTGGGCGTGGAAAAGCAGTTTGAAGGCGATTTCAGCGACTTGAGCTTGAGCGTGCTGCTTTCGTACTACAAAAACGCTTTCTTGAAGGCCCAGGAGTTCATCGACGCTTACGACGAGTACAACAATGCCATTTCGCAGAAACAGACGGACGTTTTCAAATCCGACATTCCCGCTCCGGACAACGAAAACATCGTGAAAAACCTAGAGAACATGAGGTTGAAGGTGGACTTGTTCGAAAACCTGCGTTTTCTCAAGCCCTCCGAAGGCATAGAAAAGCTGGAGAACGCGAGGGACAAGTGGGTGAACGAATCCATCGCCTCGTTCAACTACAAGAAAATGACTTTCGACGTGAAAGCCAAATACTCCGAGGTGGAAACGCTCGTGAATTACGTTTACTCTGGCGAGGCGAGCTTGGTGCGGTGCGGGCTGCAGGAAGAAGGCGAAGCGATTAAAACGCGCTGGCGCGAAGTGCAGCTGCTCATGGAACGCGGAAGGTCGTCCGACCTGCAAATTCTCCCCGCGCGGCTCGACGCGATTAAAACCGAGTTCAATTCATTAAAGTCGAAAGTCGACTCGTGCTCTGGAGGGGGAAGCATAAGCGAGCCGTACTTGGAACAGCCTTCCTCGCAAACGAACTATCTTCCCTGGTTGGTAGCGATAGTGCTGGCTGCCGGGGCGTACTTGTACTGGCGTTACAAGCAGGAGAACGAGGAAACTTATTCCTGAAAACCCCTTTTTTCCCTCTATAAACCCGTTTTGAAAGCGTTTTCTCCCTCGTAAAAATAGGTTTTTAAACCGATTGTGTTAATAGTTTCACTCGATTTTCCCTCTTAAAAAACAGGAACAAGGTGGGGGTTCGGGGATTTTTTTGAAAACGAGGTGAATAGAATGGCAGCTAGAAAACCGTTCGGTGGATACACCATAAACTTTGGAAAGTGCTCGCACGACGCGAAAGACATTTTCGGAACGAGCGCCATCACGCCGAGCGAGATGACGAAGAAAATCTGGGCACACGTCAAGAAATGCGGTTTGTCCAACAAGTAAGAAAAAACAAATAGTTTTTGAAAAGAAAGGGGGCTTCAAAAAGCCCTTTTTCTTTTTCTCCTTTTTTTCACTTCATGTGAAACTCTATAACGTCACAGTCTTGCAATACGTAGTCTCCGCTAACCTGCTGGCCGGGAAACTTCGCCGAACCCCAAACGCGAGCGAACTTCAAATTCTCGGCGAAGTCCTTGTGTATTTCCTTCGCCGCGTCCAAAACCGTGCGGGTTTTTTTGAGCAGGACTATGGGCTTGTCCATCTTCGCTTGTTCCTTGGGGGTTTTGGCGAAAACCCTTATGATGTCGAGGGCCTCGTAAATCCTTTCCCCGAGTTCCTTCACGCTCTTCGCGTTGAAAACCTCGTAAGAAACCGTCCCCTGCCTTTTGCCGTTCTTGCTTGACGCGAAGAAAACCTTTTCGTTCCTCACGTCCTTGAAGAACGACTCCTGCGCTTGAAAATCCTCCCCCCCGTCCAAAATTATTACCGCCAGATCGGCATTGCGCGCGAAAGCGTAAACCTTCGGCTTGTTCTCTCCAGTCACAGAAGGCAGGTCGAGAACCTGGATTTGCACTTTGTGAAACTCCCACGCTCCCGGCTTGGGAACAACCGTTTCGAAAGGAGCCGGAGTGCTTTTCTCTCTCAACCCGGTCAAAGCATTAAACAAAGCGGTTTTCCCGGCGTTCGCCTTTCCGAGCAACGCGATTTGCACGCCTTGCTTCTTGACGAACTCCCTGCCGCCTCCCTTTCTCTGTCTCGCCTTGATTTCCTCTTTTGCCTGTTCTTTCTTGATGCGCGCCATCTTGTGCCTTATATCCGCCAATAGGGAGTGCGAAGCCTTGTGCTTCGGGGCGAGGCGCAGCATTTCCTCCAGTGCTGCAATCTTGTCCTCCGGTGTTTTCGCCTCGCCGTACTTCCTTTCTGCCACATAGTACTCCGGCGAAGCGTTTACTGAAGCCATTTTTTCGTCAGCCTAGGGCGATAAGCGTTATCGCGATTAAAATCAATGCTATTCCAACGTAATGGATTTTCTTGAGCTTTTCGCCCAGCAAAACCCTCGTCAAAACGATTACGCTGAGGATGTAAGCGGGCGAATAGGCTATGGAAACCAGTGAAACGGTTGAAAGCCCTACGCCCCAAACTTCAACCAAGTAAGCGAGAAGCAACAGCAGTGCGGGAATAAGAAAGGTTTCGCTAGGCTTGGCGAGTTTTTTGGAGAAAACCGAGTAAAGGAAGAACAAAACCACGCCTACGCCCACGTACAAGACGTAAGCGCCGACCGTTCCCACGGAATCAACGAGCGGCTTTACCATGAACCAAGAGAATCCCCAGACTATCGCGGCTGCTAAAGCGTAAAAAATGCTTTTCGAACCCGTTTTCCTTTTGCCAGATAAAACGAACAGGGCGACGAAAGACAACGCCAGGCCGATAATCCGAACGAAGGAAATTTTTTCGCCGAGAACGAAGAAAGCGGCGATTACGGTGAATAAAACCCACAATTCCGAAACCGGCCCGGCGAGAGAAATTTTGCCCGATTCCATTGCCTTGAAGAAAAGGAAATAACCTATTGCCAATCCCAATCCCACGAACGCCCCCAACTGCAAGTCTGAAGCTGAAAAAACCTGGTAGTCGAACAAAAGAAAGTATAACGCCACTGGAATCCAGGCGAGAAAGTAAATGTAAAACAATGCTTGCTCCAAGCCCTTTTTTTCCATCGCTTTCTTCGAGTAAACGTCCTTCAGCGCGAAAAACAATCCCGCGATT
>JAZDIF010000070.1:0-10221 GCA_043805205.1 Microcaldota archaeon | reverse complement strand
AGGACTGGAAGCGAGTAAGCCTTTTAAACCCCGAAAACAAGATTATTTCGGTCAGCGGCCATAGGAGGGGTGGCACACCCAGTCCCATTCCGAACCTGGAAGTTAAGACCCCTTACGATGTTGCTGGTACTGCCGGAAGGCGGGAACGCGCGTTGCTGCTGCCACTCAAAACTACGAATTCTAGCGCCAAGCATGCTTTTTTTCCCTCCAGCCGGCGTAAAAAACTTTTTAAGCAACTTTTTTATTAAATCACTATGGACCCGCTGGTTGTAAACTTGTCCCTAGGACTAGTTGTAACCAGTTCAACAGCAGCGCTCTGGTTTTTGCACAAGGAACACAACGGACAAATGCGCAGGTACCGCACGATGGAAGAGCGGATGGGGGAAGTGGAACGGGTTTTCTCTGAACTCAAGGCCGCCGAGAGGAACGTGAGGAAAAAACAAGCCAAACAGGCGGACCTGGGCGTTCTTGAGGAAAAAATAAGGAAGGCGGAGAAAGAACTTTTGGCAATAAAATCAGGAATGAAAAAAATCGCGGCATAGGTTGTGGAAAAAAATGGCCGAAGCACTCACAGGATTGGACGCAGTGTCAATATTCCTAATCGGACTGGCGCTCATCGCGACCGTGTTGTTCGCGCGAAGCGTGTACAAGTTCACGAGGGAAACCAGGAGAATGCAGAAAAAAATCCAGGAGAAAATCACGGGCTTGGAATTCCAAGCCCAAAGCCTCAAGAGCGACTTCCGCGAGCTCGACGAGTCCGGAAAAAACAAGGTGGACTTGGACTATTTGAACAAAAGAATCGACGCGCTCATAAACCTCCTCAATTCAAAAGCTTGAAGTCTATGCAAACCGTGAAAACCCGCGGGGCGTAAGGCAAAACCCTCCTCTTGAAAAGAATTTTGAACTTCCGCCCTTTCGCAGCGCAGTTTTTACTCACGTCATCCAGAGCTTTGGAAAAAACCCCTTCTTTCTCCCCGCCCAAATTGTAATAATGAATCGTGCACCCTTTCCCGGCGTTTGCAATCACGGCGCCCAAAAACCGCTCGCTTCCGTGCGGGGCCGGCATCAAAATCCTGTCCGCCCAACCTCCGAATTTCCTTGCGAAAACTCTCGCGTCGCCCTCGAAAACCGTTACGTTGCCCGCCACTTTGTTCAAAACGGCGTTTTCCCGCATTAACTCCACTGCCCTCGGATTCAACTCTACTGCCCTTACGGAAACCCGCTTTTTTCTCGCGATGACAATGGCGAATGGCCCCACTCCCGCAAACAAAACCAAAACCCGTTCCCCGTTCTTCACCAGCGAAGCGATACGCTCGCGTTCGGAAACCAAGCGGGATGAAAAAAACACGTTCGGCAAGTCCACTTTGAAAGAACAGCCGCTCTCCCTGTGGACGGTTTCAAACTTTTTTTCGCCCGCCAGCCACTCGTATTCCTTCAAGCGGAAAATGCCGGTCCGCCCCCCGACCCTCCCCAAAACCGTTTTGATCCTCTTGTTCGACGAGAGCAACGCCCTTGCAATCGCCCGTTTTTTTCCAGCGAGTTTTTTGGGAAACTCCAAAACCGCGATATCGCCCACCAAGTCGTAAGAACGCGACACCGCATCCGCATCGCCTTCAGCCAGCAGGGATGAAAGGATTTCCTTGAGGGAAGGCACTTTCTCTACCCTCGAAAAATCTTTTTGTGCAAACGAGTGCAGAACTGAAACCTTGGTTTTGCTTAAAACTGGAAAAAACACGAATTCGCCCGCCCGCACCGCTTTCAAGCCGGGAGCCAACGCCTTGAGCGCCACCAGCTCTTCCTTCGCTTTTTGGGCGAGTTTTTTCCCCACTTTCAACGCAAGCATAAAAATACAACTCCCGATTAAAGTAAAAGCATGCCGGGTTTCATCGAAGAATATTTCACAAACCCCATTTTATACCCGGACAAATACGCGCCTTACAACGCTTTCAATACCATAGCCTACGCCGCAATCGCGATTGTTGCCGTTTACATGCTCTACAGGATTTTCAGGAAAGCCGGAATTTCAGTAAATGAAAAGTTCTTGAAAGCAATCATTCCCTTCGTCGTCTTCGGAAGCATCCTGCGCATAGCGGAGGACGCGGCAATCGCCCCGAGGACGGTAGAGATATTCGGAATCACACTCTTTCCGTTCGTCACCCCCGGAATATACATCCTCACGTTCCTCCTGCTGGCAATCTCCATGTTCGTGGCTTACAAAGTCTACGGCCCGGGGGAAAAGTTTTACAAAGCGGTAATGGCGTTCGGAACGGGCTTGGCTTCAGCGTCATTCGTGGTTTCCCTCCCCGCAATCCTAAAACTCCAAAACTCCATTCCATTCCTTGCAATAATCGCTCTCTCCACGCTAATCCTCCTTGGATTCAAAGCACTTTGGAAAAAACGCGGTTTGAAAGCTTCTTTCGCAGAACAAACTGCGGTTTTCGCCCAGGCGTTCGACGGAAGCGCCACGTTCGTGGGAGTCCAGTTCCTAGGGTATTCCGAACAGCACGTGGTTGGAAACGCGATTTTCTCCCTCTTCGGAGGACCTTGGGCTTTTCTGATAGTGAAAATACTCTTCGCCCTTGCAGTCGTTGAGCTCTTGCGAAAACAGAAAACCGCCGACGACGAGAAAAACTACCTGCTTTTGCTCATAATGATTCTCGGCCTGGGGCCAGGGTTGAGGGATGCGCTGCGCATTCTCGCAGGCGTTTGAATCACGAAAACCGCGAGTCCCTGCCGCCAACCAGCCCGTCGAACTCGATAATGCGGTTTTCGTGCGCCGTTCCATCCCTTGAAAGCAGGACTATGCGGGAGGGAACGTGCTCGTCGGAATAACAATATCCGGAATGCTCTTGCAATTCCCCAGCAAAAATCTTTATTTCCTCGTGGGACGGCTGGAACTTCAAGCCCAAACGCTTCCGGCTTCTTCCAATCGCGCTATAACCTTTGACTTCAACGTAATCCGCTTGAGCGCGTTTTATCAACAACGCGTAGCGGTCTGAAAAATCAAAGTTTATGGTTTTCGTCAAAGTCAATCTCAAAACCGTTCTCGTGGGAATTTCTTTCAGCATGTCGAGCGTTTCCAAAAACTTCTTCCACCCGTTGAAGCCAGCCGGGGCGATGAATTTTTCGTAATTCCCCTCGTCATACGCGGAGAGGGAAACGTACAACTGCGTGGGCAACGCGTTTTCTTCCCTCAAGCGGATTATGGCTTCGGGCTTCGTGCCGTTCGTAACGAGGAAAGTGCTCATTCCGCGCGAGTGGAATCGTTTTATCAATTCAGGCAAGCGCGGGTACAACGCCGGCTCTCCGTCCAGCGAAATGGCGACGTGCTTGGGTTTTTGGGCGAGGGAGTATTTTATTTGCGAAGTTGCAGCGTCTCCCTTGAACCCCGTCAAGAGCTTCAACTGCCCGGCAATGCTCCCGTCAACAATCTCTTCCGGCTCGTCAACCCCTCCCTCCCACGAGTCGGAGTGCTGGGCAATGTCCCTCCAGCAGAAGACGCAAGAGTGGTTGCAAAACTTTTGAGCCGGCGTCATTTGCACGCACTGGTGCGACTGGATGCCGTAAAAACGGTTTTTATAGCATTGTCCTCCGTTCTTCAGGCTTTTTTTCGTCCAATAGCACGGTTTTACGGCAGAATGCTTGGATTTTCCGAGAAACTTGTAATCCTCTGAAAAAGGCTTGAACTTCCCCTCTTTACGGAAGACAGCCGCTGGCAAAGAAAACTCACTTTCAGCCAAGAAACCCCACCTTTCTGCAAGGTAGACTATTGGCCGGAATGGGAATTAAAAATTTCGCTTGATAGCCGCAGGCTACTTTTCTTCCGGCGGAGCCTGCTGGCCGACCGGAATCTCCACAAACCGTATGTTCTGCCCGTCCGTAGTGTATATGACCCTAATCACTCCCGAAACGAGCTGTTTTTCGTCCAATTTTTCCACGAAATCCAAAACCGTATCCTCTTTAACGCCAACCGCCCCCTCGAAAACCGCATCTACCGGGTTAAAACCCGCCTTCTTCAAAGCGTCAATCATGCCCACAACTTCCTCCTTAATCTTCATTCCAGCATCACCAGAAACCGTTACCCGCCCAGCGTTTTTAAATTCACTGCAAAAACCCGTTCAAAACGGGAAAGAAAAGCTTTTTAATTTAAGAAGGGTTTTAATACGCTTTAGGGAAAATTCTCAGTAATGGCTTTCAAGCTTTAAAGAGGGTGAAAACAACATGGTCAAGTATGCTATTGCGAAGCAACTCGCCGGAAAAAGGGTAATTACCACCGACGGTGAGGAATTGGGCAGGGTAATCGACTTGGATGTCAACGAACTCACCGGAAAACTCGAAAACGTCCTATTGGAACCCAACCCGGAATCCAGCCTTGCAGCTAGAGCAAGGGCAAGCGGCGGGATTGCTGCAATACCCTACTCTTCGGTTTTGGACGTCAAAGACGTGATGGTAGTGGACAGGAGAAACCTGTCGTTCGAACAAAGCGAACAGCTTTGAAAAATGCCCCAGCGTATTTTTTGCTTTCTGACAGTCAGCCGCCGGCTTCCATTTCAACAACCACGCCAGCCTGCCTTATTTTAATCGAAAGCCGCTTTTCCAAATCCCTTAGTTTCGAAACGTCCTTTTCCCTCGCAGCACGAAGAACTTCCTCCGCAAGCTCGTGGTTTTCGAAAACCCACTTTCCTGCAGATTGTTTTTCCAGCGCCTCCCGCTCGAAACGCGCTAAAGACTCTTTTTGGCTTTCCAGTTGAAACTCCAACTTCCCTTCTCGCTTCCCTCCGGATTCGCTTGAAGCTGGAATGAAAGTATAGTACTCCGCAACCGCCTGTGAAACCAAGGAAAAACCTTTGAGCTCTTCGGAGAATTTTTCTAGCTTCAAGCTGGAAAACGCGAACGGCCTTTCCTCCTTAAGGAAAACCGCCGGCGAAGGCTTTTCGGAAAAGAAAGACTTCAACTCCCGCAAGATTCTTTTCTTCTCTCCCGCACCGAGGCTTTCAACAGTGCTTTCCAAAGAAACTCCAGCCCTTGCGCACGCTTCCTCCAAGTAAAACGGGGACAAGCTGGTTTTCTGCGAAAGGAAAGACACGATCTTTCCGCTACTCCCCTCGTGAAAATCGCTTTCCTGCAGTTCCTCCGGGTGTTTCTTCGCGCTGGGCGGAAGCTTGTACTCCTCTCCCTGCTTCAACGAACGCGCCGCGTAAGAAACGCGCTTGAACGGCGCGATTATCCTCCTCTCGCCGTCCAAAAGCAGGAGGTTGCCCTGCTTTCCGAACAGTTCAACAACCAGAAACTTCCTTCCCTCCCTGTTTGAAAACTCGAACTCGAAAATCCTGTCGAAAACAGGCTGGCGCACCCCAGCGAGTTTGGATGAAGACAAGTGCTTGCGCAAAAGCATTGCGAAGGAAGAAGGCTGTCGCGGGGGTTCAGGAAACGCTTGCGAAAGAAAGGCGAATCCCCGCAAATCCACCAAAACGCTTTGCTTAGAAAACTTGAGCCTGAAAACCCCGTTTCCGAAATCGTAGAAATTCTCCAGAAAACTCCCGTCCAGTAGCGAAGCGAATTCCCTCGCAAGGAAAAAACAATCCAAATTCGCAAGCTGCTGCATAAAAAAATCCCTTCCGAGCAAATGCTCCGAATCCAAACATTTCAACTATCGATACGCGTATATACCGTAAGTGAAAGAAAGGTTCATTAAACTAATTAACAGTTAACAACTTTATCACCCCACAAACACGGCGGTTCGAATGACTGGTTTCATAATCGAGTTACTTGACGTGAAAAAAACCTACAGAATGGGCGAGGTGGAAGTGCCCGCCCTCAGGGGCATCACGCTGAAAATAAAACGCGGGAACTTCATCGCCATAATGGGCCCGAGCGGAAGCGGGAAAAGCACGCTCATGAACAGCGTGGGCAGCCTTGACCTGCCCACTTCCGGAAAAATCCTCCTCGACGGACAAGACATTACTCGCATGGGCGAAAGCAACCTCGCCCAGCTGAGGGGAAAGAAAGTCGGGTTCGTGTTCCAACAATTTAATTTAATCTCGACGCTAACCGCGCTGGAAAACGTCGCCCTTCCGCTGGTATTCCAAGGAGTCCCGAAGATAGAACGCGAGAAAAAAGCCAGGAGAATGCTCGAGTCCCTGGGGCTGGGAGACCGGATGAACCACAAACCCACTGAACTGTCTGGAGGCCAGCAGCAGAGAGTCGCCATAGCCAGGGCGCTGGTCGTAGAGCCGGAAGTAATCCTAGCGGACGAGCCTACGGGAAACGTTGATTCTAAAACCGGCGGAGAGATAATAGGCATACTGGAAAAACTTCATTCCGAAGGAAGGACGATCATAATCGTAACTCACGACCCGAACTTGGCAAAGCACGCGCACGACATTGTGAGGATTAAGGACGGTTTGCTGGAAAAAAACTGAAGAAAAACGGGGGTAGGATGGAAAATGAAAAAAAACATTTTGCTGGCCGCAATGGCAGTTGCTATTCTTCTTTCAATCGCACCCTATTCCAACGCGGCGACGCAAGGCCTGGGAAGCACGCTTCTCTTGAGCGGTTTGCAGTTTTTACCCAACCCTGCAGTTCCGGGGCAGTACGTGGAAGCGTGGATCGGCGTACAGAACAACAAGGCCGACGCCGAGGCAGTGCAGTGCGAACTCCGGCCCGAATACCCCTTCACGTTGGACTCGAACGAAAACGCGACTAGGAACATCGGCAACGTGGGAACCGGCCAGTCGATAGTGCTGAAGTATAAGGTGAGGGTCGACGCCAGCGCGGTTTTGGGGGACAACGCCCTGAAAATAGCCTGCAGGACAGGAAGCACCGGGTGGGTTGAAGCGAAAATGAACATTTCAGTGCAAACCCAAGCGCAGAGCCTCGCCGTAAAGGAAATTTCACTTGACACCGGGGAAATAGCGCCGGGCTCGAAAGCGACCATGACCGTTTCGCTCGAAAACCTCGCCACCACTCCGGTTCGCGACGTCAGCGTCAGGCTCGACGTCACTTCAGAAACCCTGCCCTTCGCTCCCATCCAGAGCGGTACCGAAAAAACGGTTCCCTTCATCGCGGGAAGGGGCAAGCTCGACGTTGAATTCAAACTCGTGGCTTTCGCAAGCGCCGAGCCCAAAGCATACAAAATCCCGCTGAAAATCTCTTTCAAAGACTACCTTGGAAACTCTTACTCCCTCAACGACACTGCCGGCGTCATAGTCAACGCCAAGCCCATTCTCGAGACTTTCGTCGAGGAAAGCAAAATCCTCCGCGACAACACCGGAGGGAAAATCCTGGTGAAAATCGTGAACAAGGGGTTGAGCGAAGCGAAGTTTCTCAACGTGCGGGCTCACGATTCCCTCAGCGTGAAAATCGTCTCGCCGCAAGTGTACTACGTGGGCAACCTCGATTCCGACGACTTTGAAACAATAGAATACACCCTATTCGTCACGAACGCTGGAAAACGCGCGTCAGTTCCACTCACCCTCGAATATAGGGACGCGAACAACAACGAGTATACGGACGAGGCGATCGCGGACTTCCAGCTCTATTCCGACGATGAAATTGCCAAGCTCGGCTTGGAGCAGGCTGTAGGCACCAACTGGCTTTTGTTCATAGCCATCGCGGTAGCCGCCTTCGCCGGTTACAAGTTCTGGTGGAAAAAACGGGCCAAGCACTGAAAGCAAGAAGAGGAAAACGGGTGGAAGCGTGGTAGCCGTAGCGGAATTGTTTTTCCTGGCGTTGAACAACATACGCCAGAGGCGGGTGCGGAGCCTGCTCACCATAATCGGCATTTTCATCGGAATAAGCGCCGTAGTGGCACTCATTTCCCTGGGCGAAGGGCTGCAGAACGTGGTTTCAGGCGAGTTCGCAAAGCTCGGCGCCGACAAGATAACCGTAATGGGGTACAACGGAATAGCAGCATCGCCGTTCGTCAGCGCGAGCCTCTCCAACCCCATCACCACCGACGAGTTGAAAGTCGTAAAGAGAACGCGGGGGGTTGACTCCGCAGGCGACTTGCTGTATTTGAACGTCAACCTGCAATACGGCCGGGAATCCAAACTGACTTTCGCCGGCGGGATTCCCGAAGACGACAGCAGGCGCATGATTGAAGACATGCAAAACGTCGAAATCGCCCAAGGGAGGAAACTGCAGGTTGGGGAAGGAAATGTCGTGCTCCTCGGCTCTTACGCCGCCGACGGCTTGTTCGAAAAGAAAGTTTATCTGGGCGATACAATCAAGCTGGAAGGCAAGGACTACCGCGTGGTCGGAATACTCAAGAGCATGGGAAACAAGATCGACGACAGCACCGTAATCATGAACCTCGACGAAATGAGGACGCTGACGGACAAGCCCGACTTGGTTTCAATGATAATCGCCAAGGTGAAAACCGGCGAAGAGCCGGATGCGGTCGCAGAACGCATCCAGAAAAACCTCCGCCGCTACAGGAACGTCGAGGAAGGCTCTGAAGACTTTCAAGTGTCCACTTCCGAACAACTCGCCCAGTCGTTCGCCGTAATCCTAGGAATCGTACAAGCAGTAATAGTCGGCATAGCCGCCATTTCCCTCCTGGTAGGCGGAGTGGGAATAATGAACACCATGTACACCAGCGTAGTTGAAAGGACGAAGGAAATAGGCTTGATGAAAGCGGTAGGGGCGAGGAATTCAGACGTGATGTTAGTCTTCCTTTTCGAATCCGGCTTGCTGGGAATGTTCGGAGGACTGCTCGGAATTGCTTTCGGAATAACCCTCAGCAAGATAGCCGAAATCTTAGCAAGGCAGGCGGTCGGAAGCGACATGCTGACCGCAGCAATAAGCATTCAGCTCGTAGGCGGGGCGCTGCTCTTCGCGTTCATCATCGGAGCGGTTTCCGGAGTCCTGCCCGCACAGCAGGCGGCTTCGCTCAAACCAGCAGACGCGCTAAGGTACGAATAGAAATTTTCTCTCAAACGTTTGCCCTGAGAACGAAAAGCGAAATTACTCCCTTCGCCAATTCCTCTTCAGCCAGCTTAACTGGACTGATGGTATCGGCGGTCTTGACCAAAGGAGGCGCGCCCATTGCCAATTGCAAAGCCCTCGCTCCCACGATCCTCGCTCTCTCGTACTTGGTCAACTCTTGAGTTTTCAACAAACACCACCCTGAAACCGTAATTCCAAACCTAGCAGTCAAACTCGGACTCAAAAAAAAGCGCTAGTTATACTGCGCGGGCGAGTTTAAAAAAGACTCTGGAAACGCATAAAAACGCCCTTCCCGTAATCCCCCTCATGAAAAAACGCTCGAAAAAACGCGGCGGCGCAATCCGCATTGCCGTCCAAGTCAAGACAGGCAAGCTCGAAAAACGACTGCACTCGTTCCTCGACGTTTGGAAGCAGCACGTCCACGACGAGATTGCAATACACAAGGCTTTGTTGAGCGGAAAACAAGGGTTAGACCAGCACTTGAACGAAACGATTCGCGTCCACCAGAAGTTCATCGACAAGCTCAAGAAAATCTGAAAAGCTCACTCTTCGAAATCCGAGTACTCTGCGTTGCTGAACTCATACAAACTCTTCCCTATTTTCTTTCCCTCGAAAGAATGCTTCAGCAAAACGTCTTCCTCGGAAGAATCAGCGAGAAACTCGCTCGAGCACGATGCATCCAAAAGCAAAATCTTCCCGTCCCACTGCGTCAAAACCACGGCGTGCGTCCCCCCTTCCTCCAGTTCCACAACCCTCACTTTCGCGCGCCCGCCCGCGCTCTCCAAAAGCGAGCAGAGGAAAATCGCCTTGTCGAACGGGTCTGCGGCTTGAAGCTCGACAATCTCGCTGGGCTTCAGCCAATAAGAAACCGTCAAATCAGCGTTAACAGGCTTTAGCTTGAAGCAATACTCCAGCGCGGCTTTCAAAAACTCGAGAAAACCTTCTTCGAAGGAATACTCCCACGCGGGCTTTCCCTCCCGCATCTCGTCGAAAAGCTTTGCTTTAACCCTTGCAATAGCCTCGTCCTCCGGGTTGACTAAAGCCTTCAGCTCGGGAATCGTCTTTTCCTCCCACAATCCAATAGTATCCGCATAACGCTCGATGATTTTCTTGTAAACAGCCGCGCGAACCTTGTCCGGGCATTCTGCTTCCAAGTGGGAATCCGGTTTTCGGGAAAAAGAAGGGGCTTCTTTCTTCCTGGTTTTTTTTTCGGAAACTTCCCTCAACCTTTTTGCTCTCAGTTCCTCTATCAAATCATTCAGCGACATGGTC
>JAZDIF010000069.1:0-2535 GCA_043805205.1 Microcaldota archaeon | reverse complement strand
TCTCGCCAGCTTCAAAACTTCAGAGTGCAAACCAAGCACGGAGACCCACTCCCTAAATTCAAAGGTCTTAAAATCCACGAAAAACGAGATAATTAAACTCTATGAAACCGACTCCCTTAAACTTGCTGTTAAACCTCGCCCGAAATCCAGGCAAGAAAACCACCGCGCAACTAGCCGCCGAACTAGGCGTAGCCCAGCAAACCGCATCCCGCTGGCTGGCAGAACTGAAAAAAGAAGGGATGGTAGAAAAAACGCCATCCGGTTTGAGACTCACACAAGACGCTTGGAACACGCTCAAGCAATTCCAAAATCCAACCCCAACGAAAACAGAAATCTTTGGCATAGCGGTTCAAGGGCTGGGCGAAGGAGCTTATTACCTATCCCTCCCAGGCTACCGCAACCAAATCAAGCAAAAACTCGGCTTGGATCCCTACTTGGGAACGCTCAACTTACGCTTGGATTCGCAAACGGACTTGCAAAACCGCGACAAGCTAGCCACCCTCCAAAGCATCCAAATAACCGGATTCAAAGACGAGAAGACAAACAGGTTTTACGGCGGGGCAAAATGCTATCCTTGCACTGCAAACGGCATTCAAGCCGCAATAATCATTCCAGACAGGACGCATCACTCGCCCAACATCCTCGAAATTATCTCTCCAGTGCATTTGAGGACTAAACTAAAGCTAAAAAACGGGTCGAACATAAAAATTACCGTGTGAAAAAACACATGCCCTACGAGCCAAAACGAAGGAAAATCCTTGGAATCCACCCCGATTTGGTCAGCGGCTTGAAGCCTAGAGAACGCCCGAAAGAAACGGAGAGAATACTCGAATGGATTGCAGAAAACGTCAAAAAAGGGCACAGGGTCGGAATGGAAGTTCCGATGACCGGGCAGTTGGGCGAAGAAAGAGTTACACAAGAAGAGGCAGAGGCCGCTGAAATCCTCGGGTACGACCAGAAACGCGTAGAATTTTACAACCAAGTCAAAAAACTCGTGAAGAAGAAAGGCGGCAAAATCGTCAACATACGCAATTTCCCCACCAGGCTGATGAAAAGGCTTGAGCCCGAAACGGCCGAAAAACCCCTCGAACCGGAAGCCTCACGCCCAACAGAACCCTCCGAAGAAGAATTGAGGGAATCGTTCTTGAGAGTGATGGAGGACATTCAAGCCGGAGGAAAAAGCAAACGCATGCTGGAAGCGATGGAAGCCAGATATGCTACCCACCTTAACGCAGCAATGCACCACTACCGCGTTGACATCGGGGTCATAACTGCGCCGCACGCCCACTTCATCGAACAACTCAGAGGGCCGACAACCGTGGATTATTCCGTTAGCAAAAACACGCTAGAAAAAATAAAAAAAGGAAAACCGATCGAGTAAACCTCCAACCCCAAAAACCAAGTTACTTGTTTTCGGGTAAAACCTCTTTTTCGAGTAAACGCTTTATATCCTTTCGGAAATAGAAATAACGCTATTGGCAACCCCGAGGAGGCAAACCGAAAAAGGGGTTTGAAATGAAAATAGGAATCGCGGACACTACTTTCGCCAGGATGGACATGGGCGGAATCGCCGAAAAGGCGATCAAGCAAACCGGAGAGAAAGTCGAAATAGTCCGCTATACCGTTCCTGGAGTGAAAGATTTGCCAGTGGCAGCCAAAATTCTTCTTGAAGACAAAGGCTGCGGTATTGTAATAGCCTGCGGGTGGGTCGGAAAACAATCCATCGACAAGACGTGCGCCCACGAAGCTTCTTTAGCATTAATCCAAGCCCAGCTTTTGACCAACAAGCACGTTCTCGGCGCGATTGTGTTTGAAGACGAAGCCCAAAACGACGGGGAGCTCGCCATGATAGTAGAAGACAGGGTAAGCAAGCACGCAAAAAACGCTTTGGACCTCATTCTGCATCCGGAAGTTTTGAAAAACAATGCAGGAAAAGGCTTGCGGCAGGGAAGCGGGCATGCAGGCCCGCTGTAGAGGGAAAAAATGAACATTGCGATAGTACGCTCTTTGTTCAACGAGGAAATAACGGGCAAAATGGAACGCGCGGCAGTAGCAAGCGCGAAGAAAAACGGCGCTGTCGTGAAAACGATACTCCGCGTGCCAGGTGCTTTCGACATGCCCCTCGCCTTGGACAAAGCCCTCTCTAAAAGAAGCATAAACGCGGTCGCTGCAATAGGCGCAATAATCAAGGGAGATACGAAGCACGACGAAGTAATCGCATTTTCCCTCGCAAAAACCATTCACGAACTCGAGTTGAAACACAAAAAACCCATCGGGCTGGGGGTAACAGGACCCGGAATATCATGGGAGCAAGCCGAAGAACGCGCTGAAGACTATGCCGAAAGGGCTGTTGAAGCTGCAATAGCCCTTTGGAAACTGCAGAAGAACAAAAAATAGCGCATAGCGGTATAACGCAAGCATTCTCTACGCCCCACACTTCTTGTATTGAAAGCGCTCAAAACAGCCATAAAACGGCAAAGGTAGGGGCAAAATATGCTTAAAACACCACTCGTAGTTTTTAAGATTTTTAGAATC
>JAZDIF010000068.1:0-3314 GCA_043805205.1 Microcaldota archaeon | reverse complement strand
CTACGCCCGAAGAAAAAAGCAGGGTTTCAAACCAACTGGTTCTCGATTACGTCCAAGGAAAAGGCCATCCTGCCGGGCTTCCCGACTTTAAACTCGTGAAAAAAGGCTTGGAGGAAAGTTTTTTCGGAGGAATTTACAAGCTGGTTTACTCCCCGCAAGCCCAGGCTAAAAAACGTTCTTTCGAGCACTACCACGTCATGAACTTCACTCACAACCCCAACGCGACAGTGCTTTTGGCAATGCTTCGCGAGAAGGCAGGCTTGAGAATGGGCTTGGAGCATATCGTGAGCGAAGAGGGAAGGATTGACGTGCATGCTGAGGAAGACGGGCTGTACTATAAAGACGGCTGGACTGGAATGAAGCACTTGGTTTACTCGCGCAAAGATTTGGAAAAACGGTTCGGCAAACCCCCATTGCAAAAGAGGTTTAAAACTCTCTTTAACGTATAGTATTCTTTGGGGTAAGAAAAAATGTTTCCCTTAAACCCGTACAAGCTCGGCTACGCAGTCGTTATTGCGATAATCGTCATTTTCCTCTCTTCATCCTTCGCTGGGCAGGAGCCCACGAGCATTCTAGCCATTTTCATCATTTCGTACGTTCTCGCCCACTTTACTTTCACGTGGTTCAAAAAACTCGTTTTCCGCAAGGTAGTGGTTTTCGACTCGGGCGGAGTGTTGGTTACGGGGGATTACTTTACGGAAAAAATCAAGCCGAGCAAGGAAATGGTTTCTCTCGTCATAAGCTTGAGGAGAAAATACGTTACGGCTTTGCTGAGCGAAAACAACGCGTTGTTCGCCCACGGGGCTAGGACAATCATGCCCATGGGCTCCATGTTCGACATTGAATACTACACCAGCCTGGTGGGGGCGAAGAAGAGTGACGTGAAAGCGTTCCAAAACTTTGCTGCCAAGAACGGCTTCAGCCCGCGGGACTTGATAATGGTGGACGATGCTGAAGGCAATATAGCAAACGCCCGCAAGGCTGGCTGGAACGGCATCGTTTTTAATATCAATAAGGAGCCTCCGTCCAAGCTGAAAGCCACGCTGGAAGCTTACGGAGTCCGCTTTTGAAAAGCCTATTAATTGCAGTAAAACCAAATATCTTGTTTAAAGCCGGAGTGGCAGAGCGGTTATTGCGCTGGTCTTGAACAACCTTTCTTTGCGAAAGAAAGCTTGATCAAAGAAAGGGGTCAAGGAAACCAGTGTCCGCAAGGACTCGGGAGTTCGAATCTCTCCTCCGGCGCTGTAGTGATTGAAAATGTTGTACGTTTCAACCTCGAGAAAGCCAACGCAGAACACGCGGATTCTGGCAAAATGGCTGGCGAGGCTGTTGGATGGAGAGTACGAAAACCGCGGGAAGAGGAGCGTTAGCGATATTGCCGCAAGAATGGAAGAAAAGAGCTTTGCTAGGGCGGTGTTCGTTTACGAGAAGCACGGTTCCCCGCATTCGCTGGAGTTTTTCGACTTGCAGGAAGGCTGGCTTTCGCCCGTCGTTTTGATCGGGGGGTTTACCGCGGAAAGCGAAAAAAGAGTTCCCGTAGTAACGTCTTTCGAAGCGGTAGATTCGGAGGGAAGAAAAATCCTCGGGTTGGGCGGTTTCGAGAACTCAGAGGTTGAAGACGGGTTGAAATTGGTTGCAAGCGCGAAAGAAATCGGTTTTTATGACGGGAAGAACAAAGTTTTTTCTATAACCGTCAAGGGTTTTGCGAATGAAGGCACTGCTGGAAATTGATTTCGAGACTCCCGCTCTCGCGAGGAAAGCCTTGGGAATAATCAAGGCAAAGGAGTTTTCCGACAAGGCAACGCTTTCCCTCTCGGTTAAAGGAAGCGTTTTGCGCGCGGAAGTAGGGGGAAAGGGCTTCGCCGCTCTGAGGGCTAGGGTCACTTCGTTCCTGCGGGATGCGAAGGTGGTTTTCGACGCGATTTCGCTGGTTGAAAGCAAGAAAGGACGTAGGAAATAAGTTTTGAAAACGGGTGATGTTGAAAATGGATTTGAGTGAAGAACAGCGCAGGGATTTGATGGAACTGCAGAACTTGCAGCAGCAGCTTCAGATGATGTTGATGCAGAAACAGCAGCTTTTGCTTCAGCAAAGCGAGCTGGAGAACGCGGGGGAGGAAGTGGAAAAGTCTCCGGGCCCGTTCCACCGTTTTGCCGGGGGGATCTTGATTCCGAAGGAAAAAGCGGTTTTGCAGGGCGAGTTGAAGGAAGATAAGGAAAACACGGGCGTGAGGTTGAATGCTTTTTCCAAGCAGGAGAAGAAGTTGAAGGAGCGGTTTGAAGAGTTGAGAAAGAAGCTGGAGAAAAGCCTTCCGGGTTTGGGCGGGGGGAGCGAACCTTCAGTTTCTTAAAGAACGAGAACTAGCAAACTCAACACAGCCAAGACCATCGCAGCGATTTCCTTTCCGGTGAACTTGTCGCCCAGAAAAGCGAAGGACAAGCCCGCTATTACTATCGTCGAAAGGCTCAGCACTGCTGTTACCAACGCAACCTTTCCCTTCTCTAAAGCCAAAACCATCGCCCCGAAGCCTAACAGGGCGAAGAAAAGCAATCCCAATGCGTAGTAAAGCAACTGCGGGTTGTTTTTGGAGATGAAGTACAGCGCCGCTAGGACGCCCGCGGCAACCAATCCTATGGGAATGTAGTACGCGGAATAGTCTATTTTAGCGAAGGAAGGGTTGGATACCAACAGCTTGAGCATGATGTTGGATACGGAAAAGAAGAGCATTCCACCCAAAGCGAGGGCAAGCCAGTCCATTTTCATTCACAACCACTTGACTTTCCTGAAGTACAACGCTATTGCGATTACGATGATTATTTCGCTTGCGACTATGGCCGGGTAAGCCCATTCTACGTTCAATTCCGGCATGAACCTGAAGTTCATTCCGTAGTTGGAAGCGACGAGCGTGGGCACCATTAAAAGCACCGTAATGGCGGTGAGCTTTTTCATGACGTTCGTCAAATCCTCGATCCTTTTGTTCGTTTCGCGCGTCTGCCTCATGTCCGACTCTCGCTGGATGTCGCGCAACTGGTTCAAGTGGTTCCTGCAGCGGTCGAGCAAGTGCTGGGCTTTGGTCAAAACCAGCTTGTAGTCGTAGCCGACGAAACTCGTGTTAACCTGCCTGATTTTCCTTTCCTCCAAACTAACCAGGAGGTTCACCAAGTCTTCAATCCTGTTCGTCAGCCTCCTCAAGTGGGTGGTGGTTTTCTCGGCAGAGTCAATGTGATAGCTCTTCTCCAGTTGGTCGATGTTCTCGTCCACAGTGTTGAAGTCCTTGTGGTAGTTGCTCAAAACCTCCCTCAAAGTCAAGAGCGTG
>JAZDIF010000067.1:0-2925 GCA_043805205.1 Microcaldota archaeon | reverse complement strand
GTAAACTTTCTCCAGCTTGGCCGTGCTCTTGGGAATGGAAAACTCGCAAGCGGTTTTCCTGGCGTTTCCCCCCATCCTCTTGCGCTCTCTCGCTCCCATGGTCAAAACGCGGGTTATCTTGTCCGCGCAATCGCCCTCGCTTCCGGGAGTGAAAAGAAAACCGTTTTTTCCGTCCCTCACGCTCTCGGGAATGGCAGTCGAATTAGCGCCTACGACCGGCTTTCCGCAAGCCATCGCCTCCAGCAAAGCAAGCCCCTGGGTTTCAAAAGTGGATGCAGTAGCGAAGCAATCGCTCGCAGCATAGTAAAACGGCAGGTCTTCGTTCTTGACGAACCCGGTGAAAACGAAGTTCTTCTGCAAACCCTCGTCCCTCACCAGTTGTTCCACCTGCCTTCTCGCCGGCCCGTCGCCAGTAATAACGAACTTTACCGTGAATTTCCCCCTCGTTTCCTTCAGCACTTCTGCTGCTGCCCTGACTAACACGTCCACGTTCTTCTCCTGGCTGATCCTCCCGCTCGTCAAGACTATCCTGTCAGCTCCGACTATGTTCTTCACCACGCTCCCGTCGAGAGACGGGCGGTACTTCACGGTGTCGATGGCGTTCGGCACCACGATGCTTTCGATTTTCTTCTCCGCGAGAATCTTTTGAATTGTTTGGGAAGGACACGTGACCAGGTCGAAGCGAGAGTAGAACATCCTGATTGCCCTCCACAAAATCCTCTCCGCGGTTTTCCCCAGCATTTTCTTCGCCGCTACGGGCACCATCGTGTGGAAAGTTCCCAGCAAGGGAACCTTCAAATCGCGGGATGTTTTTATCGCAGCCAAGCCCATCGACGCGAGAGCGTGGCAGTGCACTATTTCCACATTCTTCTCCCTCGCTATTTTCGTGGAGTTGAACGGAAACAAAGCTATCTTGTACTGCGGGTAGGGGGGAAAGCGGACGGAGGGAAAGAAGAAAACGCGCGGGTCCCTGTTCGCCTCGCGGGTTTTCCTATCGCCTGAAGAAAAGACGAAAACCTCGTTCCCCTGCCGGTGCAGTTCGTTCCTGTAATTCACGAGAGTCGTCACAACGCCGTCGACGTTGGGCAGGAAAGTGTCGGTGAAAAAAGCTATTTTCAATAAAATCACGCCGAGGATGCGAGCAACGCAATCACGAGGATTACGGAAAGGATGAGGATCGCAGGGGCGAGAATGCGGGCGATTGCGACAATGGAGTTTATCGTGGAAATCAACTCGCTTTGCTTCCTTCCGCCGAGAACGCTTATCGATATCCTGCGCGAGTAAAACCGCGCTCCGCACTCTTCCAAGTTTTCAGACGCCCTTCCCACGCTCTTCCTTATTTCTCCCGCAAGCTTTTCCTGGTCCAAATTCTTTCCCACGGGATTGTGCACGCCTCCCAAGCGGTTTACGGAATGCGAGTCGGTAGAGAAAACGTCGGCCCACGCGAACCCGAAGCCTTTCAACGCCAGCAGAGCCTTCGCCCTGAACGATGGGGTGATGTTGTTCCCGTCGATTAAAACGATCGCGTACTTCCTCCCGCCCATTTCGAACACTGCTGTCTTCAAGCCCGCTTTAGCAATCCCGTTTTCCACCGAAAAACCCTCAAGCTTGTTTTCATCAACGCCCATCTTGAACTTCCGCCCTACAGCTGGGGAAATTTGCGAAACCGCGTTTTCAAACTCGAAATACTCCCTGCTTCCCACCCTGAAAATGCCGCCGTCGGTAATGGAATTGTGCCTGTCGACGACAACCGCTTGCGAAAAGTTCCTCAAAGCCGCGTTCCTCAAAGCCAAGCCCATTGAAAGCTCTATGTCCTCCGTGCCCTCGGGAGCGCGGGACAGCGAGAGGAAAGCGTTTTGCCCGAAGGCAAAACCCGCTACGCCCGCAGAACCGCTCTTGCCCTGAATGAAACAAGCAGTTTTCGCGAAGCTTTTCCTTCTTGAGTTTTTCACCTCTTCCAAAACGGTTTTCGCAATCAACGAGTGGCTTGCAGAGTAAATCGGGTTGAAGTCGTGGTTGACAGTCGAGTGGAAAACGAAACAAGGCGTTTTCGCGCCGGAAGAAATCTTTTCTCCCAATAAAAACGGGAATTCGCTTCCGCCCAGGTTTCCGAACGGGCCGAAGTGCACTTGGGGAGAAAGGAATATTGCCTTGAGCTTTCCTCGCGGGTTTGCGAAAACAATCCCTTCGATGTTCGTCTCAACCGCCTCTCCCATTTCAGCCAGCACTTGCTCGAACTCCTTCTTTCCCGAAGTCCACTGGGCGAAAAACAACGCGACCGCTTGGACTGTTGAAACGCCGAAGTTTCTCTTCGCGGGAGCGTTTATCACGTAAAACACGACCCACAATCCCAAAAGCAGGATTCCGCCTGAAACGAGTATTTTCAGGAAAGCTATTACCGGCGAGCCTAGCGGGAGCGTGGATTCGAAAAACCCGAACCTCTCCCAAAACCACAGGAAAGCGATGTTGAAGAAAGGCTGGAGCAAACTCAACGCCAGGGATTTCGCCCCTTGGTTGAGCGTGATGAAACTCGTTATAAACCACAAGAGGACGACGAGCGCGTTGGCGACTATTATGCCGGTCAAAACCTGCCCGCTGGCCATCGCGATGAAGTAAACCACGGCGGCGAGTACTGCGGACGCCAGTCCGAGGAATGCGTAGTACTTGAACGGTTGTTTGGAGTAGAATGAGGAAATGCCGCCGGCGAGCAAAGCTGGCAGGGCCAAGAGCAAAAACCCCTCCGCACCGCCGTAAACGAGGGAAGCGGCGGGCGAATTGCCGGCGTAAAGCTTGATTAGAAAACCGGCGAAGAAAGTGAACGCAATCAAATAAAGCAAGACCTTGCGATAAGGAGGGATTTTGAACAAAACCCTGCTTGCACTAATCGCCTTTTCCCTCTGGTCCACCGTCACTTACTCAAACCCC
>JAZDIF010000066.1:0-3005 GCA_043805205.1 Microcaldota archaeon | reverse complement strand
TCTTCTTCACCTTGTCCAAATCAACGCCCAATTCCTTCCTGAGGATGTTCGGGCCGTCGACGAAGCAGGCGATGTTTTTCTTCTTGCCTCCCTTGTTCAACGCTTCCTTGAGTTTCTCGAAAACGCCCATGCCGACACCTTCGTTATATTATTAAAAGCTAGACCGCCTTTTTTCCGGTTACGGTCTTGAAATTGCCAAATAGCATTAGCGCGATTTCTTTTAAAGGCGTTTTCCTGATTTCCGCAAGCCTCTCGTAGGAAGCTATCACGTTTGAAGGCTCGTTCCTCTGCCCGGTGTTAGTCCCGTAAGGAGAATCGGTTTCCAAAAAAAGCTTTTCAAGCGGAACGTCGGCGAACATTTTCTTCTGGTCTTTGCTCTTGAGCGTGGGAACGCTCACGTACAAACCCGCGTCAAGGGCTTTCCCCAAGAGCTTTGGCAAGAGGAAAAAGTGCAAAACCCTCGGCATCTCGTAGGAAGAGAGGATTTCGATCGTCTTCTCCTCAGCGTCCCGCGAGTGGACTACGACGGGTTTTCCGAGCCTTTCGGCGATTTCCAACTGGGCAGCAAAAGCTTTTTCCAACTTCTTTTGCTCTTCCGGCTGCTTGAAGTAGTGGAAGTCCAAGCCTATCTCGCCTACGGCTATCGCTTTAGCAGCGTTTTTCTCCACGTACTCCAATTCCTTTTCCACGTCGGTTTTCAAAACGTCGTGCGGGCTCAAGCCAATCGCGGGATAAAGGCGTTTTGAATACCGGGCGCATTGCTCGAAGGTTTTCTCGTTTCCTTCAATGTTGAAACCCGTGTTTATAGCAACGACATTTTTTTTTCCCATCCTCTCCACTATGCGGTGAATTCCTTTCGAGAAAAGCGGATGCTGCAAGTGACAGTGGAAGTCTACGAAAACCATGTTTTAAATTATATTTGACGCTTTATTATCTTCGCCATGTGTGCAAATGCTGGGGTGAGGGAGCTTGTGGAGGCCTGGGCGTAAGGAAGAAATGTTCGGCGTTCATCTTAACGTTCCGCGGGCGGTTTTCGAGGGAAAAGGGCATACTATTTTCGTGCAGTATCCCAAAACCGAGCGGGGCAGGATTAAAGAGTTGGATGTTGACCTTCCCGGAAAAGGCCGCGTGGGAGTTTATTTGGATTTGCCTAAGCACCTGGTGGATTTGATTTTGACAAATCCCGAAGAACCGGTTCCAGGCTCTGACAAGTTTGTTTTAATCGACCGAGAGAAGCCTTTTTCCAAGGCAATGGTTTTGGGGGAGGCTGTGAGCGCGTTGGAAAAAGCGCTTGAGCATAAGAGTTTGGCTGGACACGCAGACAGCGAGCTCATTAAACTGCACGGTTCGCATTTGCTTAGGGTTTTGCAGGCGCACTTGAAGCGTATCAAGCCGCGTTGAGCTTCCGAACCGGCGTAAGCAAGTCTTAAAATAAATTCCTCTTCTAAAGTTTTGAAACTTGCTTTTTTGGTGTGCTGGGGGTTTTTGCAATGAACGATGTTGTTTTCGGGCAGATGGGGGACTTGAAAGTCGGAAAGTACGTTGTCATCGAAGGAGAGCCGTGCAAGATAGTTTCGATGGACAAGAGCAAGCCGGGAAAGCACGGGGCTGCGAAAGTCAACGTCACCGCCATTTCCCTGATTACGGACGGAAAGCGGACTTTGATGAAAAGCAGCGATGCGGACGTTGAAATCCCGATCGTGGAGAGGAAGAGGGCGCAGGTTGTCACGGTTTCTGGAACGAACGCCCAGCTTATGGATTCCGCGAGTTTCGACGTGTTCGACGTGGAAATTCCCGAGGAAATGAGGAGCGAAGTGGAAGTGGGCAAGGAAATCCAGTACATGGTCGTAATGGACAGGAAATTGTTGTTGAAAGTAGCGGGAGGCGAGTGAGCGCCTTCTTTTCGGGAAGAAGACGCCTTTCGAACGCTCTTTTCCCGTTTTGGGGGTGTTCTAAAGAGTTTCCCAGAGCGGCAAACACTCTTGAAGCCTTTGTTCCAGAAAAACGGTTTTAAATCCCCCCAAGCATCAGTGTAGTCCCTATTTTTTCGGAGGCATAGAGGGGCAAGGGTGGGTTTGCGTGGAGGAAGAAATTCGCGAGTTCCAGGAGTTTTTTTCCGTTTCGTTAAAGCAGGAGCTTTTGGACTTCGTCGCTTCCTATCCTTTGAGGAGAAGCTTGCGCGTAGACTTGACTGTTTTCTCGCGTTTCAATCCGGATTTGGCCGATGCTATCCTTGAAAAGCCGGACCACTATTCGAAGATTGCGGAAGAGGCGTTGAAGCAAACGGCGGACAGTTTCGGAATCCTTCCCGAGGGCTTCAAGCCGCACGTTCGCTTTCACAACGTCCCCACGACCGAGATTTTGGTGAAGGACTTGGGGGCGCAGCACTTGAATCGCCTGGTGCAAGTGCAGGGGGTAGTGAATTTAATGACGGATATCCGCCCGAAAATGCAGATTGCCTTGTGGGAGTGCGCTTATTGTGAAAGAACTACGAAAAACTATCCGGACAAAGGCGGTTTGAAAGCGCCGGTCGTTTGCGGGCACTGCGGAAAGAAAGACTTTACGCTTTTGGAGGCGAACAGCGAATTCACGAACACGCAGTACGGGCAGCTGCAGGACTTGCTGGAGAGAGTGCAGGGTTCGCAGGCGCCGTCGCAAGTGGACTTGTGGTTCGAGGACGACTTGACGAACATAGTGCTGCCGGGGGAAACGATAATCGTGACTGGAATACTGCGTTTGATGCCCAGGCTGGAAAAGGGAAGGGCTAAGAGCTCGGTTTACGGAAAGGCGTTCGACGTTTTGTTCGTGAAAAGGGAAGAGAAGGAATTCGAGGAAATAGCGATTTCGAAGGAAGAGGAGAAGAAGATTCTCGAGTTGAGGGACAACCCGCGTTTGAAGGAACTGATTATAGAGAGCGTTGCGCCGAGCATTTACGGGCACAGTGAAGTGAAGCAGGCTATAACCCTCCAGTTGTTCGGAGGGACTCCGGACAAGATTCTGCCGGA
>JAZDIF010000065.1:0-15552 GCA_043805205.1 Microcaldota archaeon | reverse complement strand
GAGTGTTGCTCTTTTCGTAGAAAATGTTCAAGTTTCCGAGTTGTAAGTAAGCGCAGGCGTAGTAGTTGTCGTCGGTTCCGCTTGGAGTGCTGTAAATGTTCACGCAAACCTGCGGGTACTGGCAGTTCGCCGGATATCCGTACGGAACCCCGGGCGTGTAAGGATTGCTCTGGTAGTTTGCTCCGTAGTAATTGTTGTAGCCCGACTGGCTGTTGTACAAGTAATCATTGCAGTAAGACGGAAGCACGGACTGGCCGGATTGGATTCCGGGGTAAGGATTTCCTCCGGTGGAAACGCACAATCCCTGCTCTGCGGTTTGCTGCTGGCAGAAGAACCCTGCAGGGCACTGGTCTACAAGCCCTCCTTGGCCGCTTGTTACTCCCACGCTAGTGGTTCCGCTGGGATTGACGTCAGTATAGCTGCCGTAGAAAGACGGGACGTTGTAACCGTAATCGTACGGAGCGGAGTAGGAGGGATAAGAAGAGGATGAAGACGGGTATCCGGATGAAGAGTAGGAAGGAGTTCCGTATCCTCCAGTGTCGGTCGGGTACGTGGAGCCCAAGGGAACGGGCGAAACTCCGCTTTGCACCGGCGGCAGTCCGCCTGAATACTGGTTAGTGCCGTAATCACTTCCGTAATTAGTCCCGTAGGGATATGCTGAGGAAGAATAGTAAGGCTGCGAGCCGTAGTAATCCCCGTACCAGCTGCTGTAGGGAGAGGAGTAAGCGCTGGGGTAGTTGTTGTAGTATTGGTTGTAGTACTGATCGTACCCAGGTTGAATTTGGAATTGCGCTTGGTTGATGTCGGGAAGAACCGTTTCGAAAGGCTGTTCCCAAACCAGGTCGTACTCTTCATTGAACTGCGGTTCGAACGTCAAAACCAAAGGATATACCTGCCTGTCGTTGTGCAGGTTGTTTACGGTGAGGGAAACGCTTTCAATGCTTCCCAAGCCGTCGCCGCAAACGAAGCAGCTCGTTCCTTCAGAGCAGGCGAATCCAACTCTGGGCGCGCAAACGCTTCCGAACTGCTCGGCTTCCTCGGGAGTCAAGCAGGAATTCACCGGCTCGCAAGGAGGCAGTATGGGTGGGGGCGTTATTGGGGCGGTGAGATTAAGCAAAACCGGGATTTCAACTGCTGATTTCGTGTGCTCGTCCGCCTCTCCCAAGAACCTAACAAAACACTCTCCCTCGACCGCATCGAAAGAATTCAAGATCAAGCTGAATTTCGCTGCGCTCTCCACTTTTTCCTTCACTCCCGGCCTGACGCTGATTAAAGGCTTGCACTCTTCGCTCACGTCAGCGCGGATTTTTATTTTCACTCCCTCGAGGCTGCTGTTGGCAATCAATTCAACCGCATTCTGCTGGTCTGCAGCCCCTTCGAAAACAACTTCTTCCGGAGTCACGGTCAAAAAGTTGGTGGAAATTGCCGTTACTGCCGGCTCCACCCTCTGCATTTCAAAACCGTCGCCCCTCACTTCAAGGCAAACGTCCCCGAACGTAAGGGGAGTGAATTTGAACTCGTACTTCCCGTCCCTTCCGGCTCCGGCGACGTTCGTCCCGGTCTTGTCAATGCTTTCGGAGAGAACTTCCCTGTCCCCGCAATTCAGCAGGCTCAATTCCGCATTCGTAACGGGTCTCGTGAACGAGTCGAGAACAATGACTTGTATTTTCGCGTTTTCGCCGACGTTAACCCTTTGCGGAGTGACTGAAACGTCGAACTGGTTCTTGCCGGTTATTTCAACGCTCCTCTCGACAGCAATCGGCTCTTTCTCGCTGTCGAAAACTACTCCGAGCCTCAACACCGTGCGTTTCGATTCCTTGACAGCCAGGACGGTGATGGTTCCGCTCGCCCTGTCGGTTCCCGTTGCGGTGAACAGCCTGTCCTGCAAGCTCAATCCTCCCATCCTGCCCTCGAGAATTTCCATCGTGGAATCCTCGGCAAGGGAAACAGTGTCGATTATTTCCCCGGGCGCGAAGAAATCAAAGTGAACGTAAAACTGCCGGCCTATTTGCACCGGAAGGTTGTTCCTCAACTTGAAGCCGTCGTCCCTCTCCAAAACGATTCTCGCGCACAACCCATTCTTGCAAACCATCGGGTTCGCCTCGACCTTAGCCGTTGCAGAATTGGTTTTCGCGCTGCAGAACAACAGCCTGTCGCCCACGGCTTGCGAAAGCAATCCGGAAAGCAAATCGTCGTCCTGCGGTGAAGTGAACGGAACCCCGCTCTCAGTATAGCCGCCTGCGCGGTACAGTATTTTAGCTTCGCTGCCCGCCGGAGCGTCAGCCTTGGTTTGGAACTCCACCTCTATCTGGACTGCCCCAAGCTGGCTTGAGTAATCGAGTTCAAACCACTTCAGGCTCTCCGCTTGAGTTTCGTCTTCCGGAGCGCACACTGTATCGCTGGTAGCGCCAGAGAAAATGTTTTTCGGCTTCACCGCGCTCTTGAACTGCGTGATTTCAATGCCCTCGCTAGCCAAGTCCGCAGCATCTCCCGCTTGGAAGAAAGCGAACGCGTCGCTCTTTTCGCTCAAAGCGAGAACGAATCTTGCGGTGTAAGTTTCAGCCCTTTCCAACTCGGCAACGTTGTTTCCGTTCCTGTCGTAAAACCCGATGAAGTTCAAGGAATTCTTTTTCGCCAGGGAAAGCGGGTAAAGCATTACCTCGACAGTTTTCCTCTCGTTCGGGTTGAAGGAAACGCCGGTCGTGGTAGTCTGGAGGTATCCTTTTGAAGAAGCGGAAATCTTGAATTCCACTTCCGGGGAAAGCATCAAACTGCAAGGAGAAGCGCAGTCTTTCACAACCGCGTTTGCGCTGGACAAAACGTTGAAGAAAGCGTTTTCGATAGTCTCGTTCGTAACCAAATCTTTAGCAATGAGCGTGACGTTGGCAGGCGGCGCTTGGATGGTGATGACGAAAGAAACCCCTTCGTTCACGTCGACCAAATCGCTCCTTCCGGTTTTCGAGTCGCTTCCGCTTGCCACCGCATAAGCACGATACTTCTTGTCCTCGGTTTCAACCGGAATGTTCAATAATGCAGTACCGTCGGATGAAGTGAAAACGCTCGGCACTCCCAGCGGAAAGCCGTCCGACTTGAAGAAATTCACTTCCACGTCTGCAACCGGCTGGGTGTTTTCGTAAACCTGCACGTTCGCCTCGACGAAGTTTCCTTCCAGCTCCTTCTCGAGGGTGATAGTGTACGCTTCGCCTTTCACCGCGTTTTTCGCATAATTGGGAAGATACCCGTCTTTGAACGCGGTTATGTAGTACTTCTTGCCTTTCCCGGCGACGTTGAACTTGGCGTTTCCGCTCGCGTCGGTCGATTTTTCGTCGTACAAAACGCGGGTTGTCTGGTCGTAAATCTTGACTTCAGCCCCTTGAAGGGAGCTTCCGTCTTCCTTCTTCACGATTACTTTCATTTCGTCCTCGGGCGTTTTCTTCTGCTCGAGCACTATCGTTTCCTCCTGCAGGTTGGTTTCAAAGAAAATCTGGTCTTCGCCCTCGTAGTTCAAAAACCTGTCCTGCGGGTCGATTGCGGTAACGTAAAACTCGGAATCCAAATCCAAATTGCGGAATGCCGCCTTGTTGTTCGCGTCGACGGTTGCAGTGGCGAACACCGAACTGGTTCCATCGTCCACCAGTTTCACCACTACTCCCTGCGCGGCAGGCCCTTGCACTCTAACGAGGAAATCCCCTTTCAGCGCTTCCTCGGTTTGCTGCCCTCCGGTTTTCCTTAGTTGTATGGTAACAGTCCCGTCGTTCAAATTCACGACTCTCGTTGACGATTCGAATCCCGGCTTGGTGACTTCGACTATAGTGGTAGTTTGCGCAACTCCCGTCAAGTCGAACGTCACGCGTCCGAACAAGTCGGTGGATTTAGACATGGGCTGCGTGGTGTCGGCGAAAGTAAGCTGGACTCCTGCATCTTCAACCCACCCGGCTTCGCCTTCCTCCCTTACAACAACTTCGAAAGATTTTTTAGTTTGAACCGGGGCTTTCGCAGAAAGACTTATCGAGTCCTTGTTTTCAAAAAGTCCGCTTTTCGGCTCGTAGCCGGTTGCGGAAATCTGCACTTCCAAGTCTTTACCCTTTGGGACTCCTTGGAAAGACACTTTTCCGCTTGCGTCGGAGTAAGAAGATTCTGCGTATTCCCCGCTCGTGAGGGTCACGGCAGCGCCCAAAACGGGGGTGTTCTGGGGGCTTAACACCGTGAACTCAACCGTCTGCGACGGGCTAAGCAGTCCGGGAAGGAGAAAGAACGCGAGTGCAATCAAAATAACCGCTCCAACTACCGGAACCAAAAGCCTGGGTTGCGGAACGCCGTGGTCTTCCAAATAAAAAATGAAATTCTCGTACGCTTCTTTCAGTTTTTCGAAAAAACCTTGCTCTCCTTCAGGCATAAGTCAATCCCCCACACCCTTTTTAAAACACTTAATATAGTGCTAGACAACTGCTTTTAACTTTCTCGTTTGGGTGTTTTCAGCTCGTCTTGTGGCTTATGCCCACGCCCCACTTGAAAGTGACGGGCTTCACGGGATCTATCCTGTACGCCGGATTGTCATCAACGAGCATGAAATTCAAGCCAAGGTCGTCGTAGTACGCGCACCATAAATCCGGATGGCCGTCGCCGTCGGA
This sequence comes from Microcaldota archaeon, assembly GCA_043805205.1. GTDB lineage: Archaea > Micrarchaeota > Micrarchaeia > Norongarragalinales > Norongarragalinaceae > UBA10210. The sequence goes on along the minus strand of JAZDIF010000065.1, from coordinate 10,921 downwards.
ATCCGCGCAGAGTTCCCTCGACGGGTCTAGAGCAGGCGCGTCGGAAACTATGCTTGAGTCGGTGCAGTCCGACCCGCTCTCGGGATTTCCCGACTCGCACGATTCGAAGTCTGCGCAAAACCTAAGCCCGAATCCTGTGAGAGTCGCCGGGTCGGTTACCCGCTCGCACGCAGGGGTAAAAACGCTGTCGAAAAACACTTGCTTCACTTCCGCCTTGACTGAGTTCAGGTCGCTTCCGTCCGCACTGTACCCGGAATCGGCATAAGATTCGGCGGAAGGACAATCCGGCCCGCCGCAGTGCCCGTCTGCTATCCCCTCGCTCTCCCCCTCGTCCTTGGACCCGCCTTCCCCTCCGGCACCGTACGCCAGGGTTTCGTACGCCTTGAACGTTTCCTGGTAGTACTTGTACAAACGAAGGTTTATGGGCAAATAGAAATTTCTCTCTCCAATCCCGCTGCTTCGCACTAGGTTTCCCGCGCCGTCGTTCGCCTCAACCCTCGGCAGTTTTCCGTAAACTTCCACGCCAGTGTCCGGATCGGGGTTTTCGACGTTTATTTTCACGAAGAAAGTCCCGTCCTCGCAACCGGGGATTATTGTACTGCCGTCCTTGCACTGGAGGATGTCAGAAGTCGCGAAAGCGTCGCAGTCGAAAATGCTTCCCCTCACCAACGCCCGGCAGTAGGAATTGTAATCGTTTATTGCTGTCGTAACATCGACTCCTTCGTTAATCCTCTGGTTGGGGAGGAACATCTTGATTTGCGCTACGTTCGAAGTGTTGAACGTGATTCCCTCGAAAACGAAGTTGTCGAGAAACTTGCTCATCCACTGTGGCAAGCCATAACTGTACTCCAAGGACTCGGTGTTCTGAATGCTGCACATGACGTCCCCGCCGATGTCGCGGATGTTCGTGCAAGCAGAGAGCTTTACTTGCGAAAGGGGAACGTCCGTATTTCCTTCGTTCTGCCACCTGAACGCGTCCCAGCCTTTTTCAAGCAAGTAAAAAGCGATGGTCCTGCTCAACCCCTCGCGGAAAATAGACGATAAATCAGAACGGTGTTGTTCCAAAACGCTGGAAACGCGGTTGTGGTAAGCGTCGTTCGCTATTCGAAGCGAAGCTTGAGCTTCCACGTTCTGCAGGTTGACGATAAAAACAACCGCTGCAAGGAAAACTACCGTCCCGATGAGCGGGGCTGAGATGAATCCCTTGGATTTTCCCGTCCGGCTGTTGGGCATGAGAGCATTACTTTCGCGTTATTAAAAAAGCCCGCCCAACCTAACGGCGCGAGAGCGCTTTCTCCGCGTCCTTCTTCAAGCTCTTCAGCCCTTCGGCTCCATAATACCACACGGCGTAAAAACCGACTATCGTCACGACGAGCGTAATACGGAAAAGAACGTCGTGCACGAACGGATGCAGGAACAAGATGCTGGCGGTAATGCGGATGGGATTCAAAACCAAAAGCAAAACCATTCCAAAAAAGAATCCTTTGATTCTCTCGGAAAGCTTTCTTTCGAAGCTCGCGAAAACGATTCCGAACAAAACCGCTATTTCAATGATGGCTGCGCAAGCGTCGTTCAACTCCGCCACGAAAGAAGAAGACTCAAGCGCGTAATTTCCGTTTTGCAGAATTGTGAGCGTCGTTTCAACGCCGGCTGCCTTCAAAACGAGCTGCGAAGTGGTCCCGGCAGTCAATCCTAAAAACCGGTTTAGGGGCGTGAACGAAAGGACGACGTAGGCGAAGGAGAACAATACCGCAAAAAAAACAACGAACTTCGCCCCCTTGCGCAACTCCCCCTTCCAGCGCGGTTTTCTTTTTTCGGTTTTGGAACGCCTTTTCACGAAACGCTTTAATGCCGCGGGTGTTAATAATTTTTGTTCAACGCCCCCCAATTGCGGGGCTGCTCTGGTTAGAGGGGTTTCAAGTTGGCCAACGCGTTTACTGCAATAGAAAAAAAATGGCGTGAAAAGTGGGCTGAAGAAAAAGCGTTCGAGCCTACTGCGGACGCGAGAAGGAAAAAATTCTTTTTCACCGTTCCCTATCCGTACGTTTCGGGAAACCTGCACGTGGGGCACGGGAGGACTTACGCGATAGGCGATGTTATCGCGAGGTTCAAGAGAATGCGCGGGTACAATGTGCTTTGGCCAATGGCGTTCCACATTACCGGCACTCCCGTTCTCGCCGTTTCCCAGAAAATAAAGAGCGGGGATGCTGATGCGATTGCAATGTACCGCGAGTACGTGGGGGTTTACGAAACCGACGAGAGGAAAATCAACGAGATAGTGGATTCCTTCCAAGACCCGTGGAACGTGGTGAACTATTTTTCCAAGAAAATCGTCCAGGACTTCAGGCAAATGGGTTTCAGCCTGGATTTCTCAAGGCAGTTCACCACCGGCGATGTTGAATACAACAAATTCATCGAATGGCAGTTTCTCAAGTATAATGAAAAAGGCTTTCTCAAGCAAGGCTCTTACCCCATTTTGTTCGACTTGCAGGAGAAAAACGCGGTTGGAGAGGACGACATTAAAGACGGCGATACGGACCCGGTGGAACTGCAGAAGTTCGCCGCGCTCAAGTCGAAGTTCAACGCGGACGGCGAGGAAGGGTTTGTAGTTTCATCAACACTGCGGCCGGAAACGGTTTTCGGAATCACGAACGTTTTCGTAAACCCCTCGGCGAAGTACGTGAAAGCGGACGTTGGCGGGAAGAAACTGTTTTTGAGCGTTGAAGCGGCGGAAAAACTCTCGCACCAACATCACGCTGTAAAAATAGAGAAAGAGTTTCAAGGAGAGTTTTTCGTGGGAAAGTTTGTGGAAACGCCGTTGCAGCAGAAAGTCCCGATTCTCCCCGCGGGCTTCGTGGATCCAGACGGGGCTTCGGGCTTCGTGCACAGCGTGCCGGCGCACTCGATTGCGGACTGGGTTGCAATCGAGGAACTGAAGAAAGATGCGAAAATGCTCTCCAAGTACGAACAACTGGGCCTAAAGAAAATCGTCGAAGCGATAACGCCGATTTCGCTCATCCACCTTGAAGGTTTCGGCGATTTTCCGGCGAAGGAAATGGCCGAACAGTTCAAGATTTTCAACACTCGCGAGAAGCAAAAGCTCGAGAAAGCCACGAAGCATCTCTACAAGGCGGAGTATTACGGCGGAGTGATGAAGGAAAAAGCCATGGGTTTTGAGGGGAAGACCGTCGTTGAGGCGAAGGAGGAGGTTGCGAACTGGCTCGTGCGCGATGGGATGGCATTCTGGTTTTACGAAACAAACCGCCCTGCAGTTTCGCGCGCCGGTGGGAAGGTCATTGCCGCTGTGCTTCCGGATCAGTGGTTTCTGGATTTCAACGCGAAAGGATGGAAGGAAAAGGCGGAAGAGTGCCTCGAGGGAATGACGATTTTCCCTTCCGCCTACAGAAAACAGTTCGAGGACGTGTTCGACTGGCTGGACAAGCGCCCGTGCGCGCGAAGAAGGGGCTTGGGAACGCGCCTGCCGTTCAACAAAGACTGGATCATCGAAAGCCTCAGCGATTCCACAATCTACATGGCTTTCTACACGGTGATAAAAAAAATCCGCGAGCACAAGATCAAGCCGGAGTTTCTGGACGAGAATTTCTTCGACTTCATTTTTCTAGGAAAGCCGTACTCCGGCGCGATTTCCAGCAGGATTGCTAACGAAATCCGTTCGGAGTTTTTGTACTGGTATCCGAACGACCAGAGGCACACTGCTATCGCTCACGTAACGAACCACCTGAGCTTCTTCATCTTCGCGCACGCCGGAATATTTCGCAAGGAACACTGGCCCAAGGCGATTACGCTGAACGAAATGGTTTTGAGCGAAGGGCAGAAGATGAGCAAGAGCAAGGGAAACGTCGTTTTGTTGAATAACGTTTCGAAGGATTACGGTTCGGACTTGTTCCGGTTGTATTGCATCGGGACGGCGGATTTAGAAAGCACTCTCGATTTCCGCAAGAAAGACGTCGAGTCCATGAACAAAATCCTCTCGAAATTCTGGGCGTTTTGCGAAAAGTATTTGGCGGTCGAGGGAAATGGAAGGAAAACCGTTTTGACGAAGTGGATCGAATCCAAGCTCGAGTCTTCAATCAAAAAATCCGCTTCATGCCTGGAGGAATTCGCGTTGAGGGATTACGCGCAAACCGCGTTTTTCAAAATGCTTAACGATTTTGAGTATTTCGACTCGCGCGCTTCGGAGGAAGAGAAAATTGCCGTGAAGAAAAGCGTAATCAAGTGGATTTCCGCATTGAGCCCGCTTCTGCCCCACTTGGCGGAGGAATTGTGGGAGAAGGCGGGAAAAAAGGGCTTTTGCAGCCTGTCGGAATGGCCGGAAGCTGAGGAAGAAAAAATCGACTTGAACGCCGAGGCGAGCGAAGACTTCATCCAAAAAGTTTTGGAAGACGTCCGGAAAATTTCCAATCTCGTGTCCAAACGCCAGAAGATTTCGAAAGCGAAAATAATCGTTTCTTCCAAGCAAAAAAAAGAAACTTTCAAACAAACTGTCAAAGACGGAAAAGCCTCTTGGTTATCATTGCCTCAAGACGAGTCAATACTAAAATTCGAAAAACTACTTTTCGAATTCGTCGAAAAACCGACTTATTTGGAAGTGGACGAGCTGAAAACACTGGAGCACGCAAAAGCGTTTTTGGAAAAACAAACCGGATTGGTAATAATCCTGGAAAAAGAAGAGGATTCGAAAGACGGGAAGGCGGCGAGGGCGTTGCCTTTCAAGCCGGCTGTAGTGTTGAGCTGAACGGGTGGTAATCTTGACTGTGCCGTACAGACAATTGGATTCGCTGGTGGAAAGGGGCATAATCCGCCAAAACCACAAGACGGTCGTTGAAATACTGTTGAAGCGAAAGTGGATTAATGTAACTCACTTGGGAGCGCACGTTTCCCCGATTGTAGAGGAAGTTGTGGGGCATCATGCTAACCGCGGCGTCATCAATGTTTCGAAAGTCACTATTCCCGAATTGATGCTTTTGGCTTCGGAAATCAAAGATCGCGGAACTTCCCACTAAGCCTTCCAATTCCCAAAAGCATGTTTTAAATTCGTTTTTCGTTATGGATAGCGATAGGCATGCCGGAAAGCGTAGTGAAAACCGAAGGAGGAAAAAAGCGTTTAGTCATAGACTACCGCGGTTCGCCCTACGGAGCCGACTTGGCGCAATACCCGCAGGTAATGCAGGACGTGATAGACAAGCTGCGGGAAGTCGACGTAGACGAAGTCGTTTTGAGCGAGTATTACGAGCGCGTTTACGATTCCGAACAGACGGACTTGCTGAAGGGAATCGCCGACGTGGTTTCGGAATTCGAAGCCGAGGGAGTATGGAGCCCCAGGCACTTGAGCCGCGAGCAGAAGAGCAAAGTCCTGTCGCAAAGGCACGATGCGGTGCTCAGCATTTTCAACACCCTGCGGGGCGATCCATTCAAAGCTTACGTAATGCTGGTTGGCGAAACAAAGTCGGAAATGCAAAAGTTTTCAGCCCTCCCTCCGGAACTCCAGTCGGACGCGCAGGTTTACATTTCCACGCTCGAGTACATGCGCGACAGGATCGAGCAAACGCAATTGATCCGAAGGATGAAGGAATACCTCCAGCAGCTCGGCTCGATTCCCAGCGACAGGGGAATGTACCACTCTTTCTTCGAAGCTTCGATAAAACCGTCTTTCATCGGCTCGCAAATTTTCTTTACTGAAACGGAAGAATTGCAGCTGGTGGACCAGTATGACATCGAGGGAAGCAAGGTTTACATTTACTCGCACCCGGACAAGGTCGAGGCTTTTTACTTCATCAACCCGCCCGAGTACGCTTTGCCTCCAGAGAAATACTTTCTGTTGGAGAAAACCAAGGAAGTGGTCGCAGCCCACCGTCCGGAAACCGTCGAGTTTCTCGACATCACGCAGGCGAGGAAGTACTTCAAGAAAGTTTACGTAGCGACAATCGGCGATTTGGCGGCGAGGAACAACATCGTGCTTTCCGCCGAAGACAGGGAGGAACTGGCGGAAATAGTGGCTCGCTATACGATAGGCTACGGGATTCTTGAAATCATTTTGAACGACCGGCAGCTTACCGACGTTTACATTGACTCGCCGTTGGGAATGAAGCCCATTTACGTCGTGCATTCCAAGTACGGGCAGTGCCAGACGAACATAATCTTTTCCAGCGAAGAAGCCAGGAGCATAGTCTCCCGCTTGAGGGCTTTGAGCGGGCGTCCGTTCGACGAAGCCCACCCGATTCTCGACTTCGACTTGCCGGACTTGCAGTCGAGAGTAGCAGTCATAGGCGCTCCCCTTGCGAGCGACGGCACCGCATTTGCCTTCAGGCTTCACAAGCAAACCCCGTGGACTCTCGCCCAGTTCATGGACGTGAACATGATGGACTCTTTCTCAGCCGGAATGCTTTCCTTCTTCGTAGACGCGCAGGCATCGCAGTTGATCGTCGGCTCGAGGGGAAGCGGGAAAACTTCGCTGTTGCAAGCGCTGATGCTCGAACTTCCGCAAAACTTGAGGATAATTGTGCAGGAAGACACGCACGAATTGCCGGTCCCGCAAATGAAGAAAGTCGGCTATAACATCCAGCGTTTGAAAACCCGCCAGCCTTTGGGAACCGCGAGCGAAGGAGAAGTCTCGGCGGAAGACGCGTTGCGTACTGCATTGCGCTTGGGAGACTCGGTGCTTATAGTCGGTGAAGTGCGTTCGAGGGAAGCTTTGGCTTTGTACGAAGCAATGAGGATAGGCGCCGTGGGAAACGTCGTCATGGGTACGATTCACGGGGAATCGGCATACGGCATTTGGGACAGGGTCGTGAACGACTTGGGCGTCCCTTCGACAAGCTTCAAGGCTACGGATTTTGCCGTGGTTTCCGCCCCCATCCGATTCAAAGGCTCTTTGAAAAGGCAGAGGCGTTTGGTGGAAGTGACGGAAGTCAAGAAAGACTGGAACAAAGACCCGCTGCAGGAAAACGGTTTTCTCACGTGGCTGAGTTTCGACGCGAACAAGGACGCGATGGACTTTTTCGAAGCGAAGCTCAAGGAAAGCCAGTGGCTGGACAAGATTGAAAAATTAAGGGGCTTTACCCTCGAAGACATTTTCGGCGAAGTGCGCTCGCGGGCTGCTGCGAAACAATACCTTGTCGACGTTAAGAACAAAATCAACATTCCCGAACTCATCGAAGCGGAAAACACGGTCCAGGCCCACTCGAAATACCTTTTGCTGGAGGACCTGCAGAGGAAGGAAAACGGCAGCGTCGACCACGCAGAGCTTTTGGGCGACTGGAAGAAGTGGGTTAACGACTCGCTCGTGAAAGAGCTTTTGCGAAGGCGCGGCGCTTGAGTTTTCTGAAGCTTTTTATTGCGCTCGTGGTTAATGAGTGTCATGCCCAGGCCTAACGAACGAAGGGATGAAGCACCGAAGGGCTTGTACTCGCCGGTTTTCGAAAAGAAAAGGAAGGAATCGAAAAGGCCGGCGGTTTCCCTTTTCCTGCGCTTGACTTCCTTCTTCTCCGGATTCGGGCGTTCTTTCGGAAAAGGCGCGGTTTTCACTCAAGAGCAGCAGGAGGCTTTCTCTTTCCTCGAGTGGGACGTCAAGCCGCAGGACTTCCGCGCGGCTTACTTCGGAATCCTCGTTTTCGGCTTTTTGATTGCATTCCTCCTGGCCGGGTTTTTGTACTACGTTGTTTTCGAGCAGGTTCTCGACTCGATCCTGATGGCTGCGGTGGGCATCCTGCTGTTTTCAGCAGTAGGCTCGGGTTATTATTATTTGAATTATCCCAAGTCAGCTGCCGCGAAGGAAAAGCTCTTCGCCCTTGCTTACGTCCCGGAAATCGTGAATTATCTCACGATGAGCCTCCGCTTGACCCCCAACTTGGAAAAGTCCGTTGAATTCGCCGCGAACCACGGGCAGGGGAAGATTGCCGAGGAATTAAAGAAAATAGTCTGGGATGTGCAGTTGGGAAGGTACGAAAGCACGGAAGAAGCGTTGGACGAACTGGCGTACAAGTGGGGTCCTTACAACGACGATTTCAAACAGGCGCTCATGCTAGTGAGAGCTTCCATCTTGGAAACCGACTCGAAAAAACGGGAGGACTTGCTGAACAAGGCGAACTCAGACGTTTTGGAAGGAGCAAGGGAAAAAATGGACTCGTACGCGCGCGGTCTGCAGCAGCCCACCGTTTACTTGTACTACTTCGGGATTTTGCTTCCATTGCTTTTGGCTATCGTCCTTCCCATTGGAAGCGTTTTCGCGAACGTGCCTCTCGCGAAAGCGGAGTATTTGATCGTAGCGTACAACATCGTCCTTCCTGTGCTGGTTTTCCTTTTCGGCTCGTTCATCGTTTCCTCCCGCCCTCCCACTTACGTCCCGCCGGACATTCCCCCGGACTATCCCGGCTTGCCTCCGAGCGGGACGTTCAAATTCTGGGGGATTACCGTTCCCTCTAAGTCAATGGGCTTTCTGTTCTTCGTGATTCTCCTGTACGTGGGTGTTCTCACAGACCAAGGGTGGACCCAGACGCAGTTGAACACGCTTCTTGGAAGAAGCTCCCTGGACCAAGTGGTCATAGGCGGGACTCTTGGCGCGGTTCCGGACTATTTGGACGAAACTTCGAAGGAAGAGGCGATCAAAGGCCTGCCGCACTTCACTTTCTTCGACGAGAACAGCTTAGCAATAGGAAGCATAGTTTTGATGGAACGGGGGACGTTCTTCGGGCAGTTTACGATTTTTGCCTTGCTCATCGGCTCGGCCTTGTGGGTCAGCTTGTGGCTGTTGGGAGAGTATTTGGAGAGGAAGAAAGTGCAGGACGAGATTCGCGAGATGGAATTGGAGTTTCAAGACGCGATTTACGTTCTTGCTTCCAGGCTCGGAGAGAACAAGCCGTTCGAAGAGGCGCTTCGCTCTTCAGTTCACTTTCTCCCGAAAAGCAAGATTGGAAAGCAAGTTTTCAAGAGAATCCTGGAAAACATCACGCTTTTGGGAATGACTATTGAAGGCGCGATTTTCGACAAAACGTTCGGGGTTTTGAAAGACCTGCCCTCCAGAACCCTCAGGGGAGGATTGCAGTTCATCGTCGACGCTGTTCAGTTAGGCGTGAACGTTGCGGCGAAATCCCTAATGAGCCTGGCCATGCAACTGAGAAACGCGCAGAAGACGGACTTGGCGTTGCGAAGCATGCTTTCCGAAGTAACAACGATGCTGAAGACGATGAGCATTTTCGTCGCTCCCATAGTCCTCGGCGTCGTTTCGGCATTGCAGAGGATCATAATCAACTCGCTCTCCCAGCAAACTGCGGAGGAAGGCGCGAGTTCGGCATTGCAAAACACGGGTGCAGGCGGGTTTACCGCATTAACCCAATTGTTCGAAGGGAAAGAAATCCTGCAGAACACGGCGGACCCGGCGACTTTCGTGTTCATCATGGGAGTTTACGTTCTTGAAATCGTTTTCATCCTCACTTACTTCAACTCTCAAATAGAAGACACGAACAACAAGCTGCACACGTGGGTTTCCGTTGCAGCAGCGCTGCCCGTCGCAGTCATCCTATACTGCCTCGTCGTGTTCGTCTCGGCGGGTTTCATCGGCGGGATTCTCGCTTGAAGTAAAAATTGCAACGTTTAAAAACAGCGTTTCGTAATGCATTCGCTAGGTTTTCATATAGGGGTGGTTGTTCGTGAAGAGAGGGCAAGCGTTCGAAACCATGATGCTCGTAATAAGCGTTATCGTTGCATTGGCGATTTTGAGCATTCTGCTGAACATTCTCGGCGGGGTCAACGCCGGTTTCGGCGTCGGAAACCCGGTCAGCGTGATTGAAGAAGGCTTGAAAAACATCCAATCGAAAGGCTACGGCATAACCACGCCCAAGAAAGCCACCTTCGAGCGCGAGCAGCAAATCCTGGTAGGGGAAGTGATACGCGCAATTCCGGTAGACGCTTCTGAAGTCAAGTTCGCTTGCAAAGGAACGATTTGCGGCACGGACAAGATAAACGTCGAGGACAGCGGGGCATCTTTCCTGTCCAAAGCAAGGCTGGAGGGCTTCATAGTCGTTTGCGGCGACGATACGCAAACCCCGAAGTACTGCGTTGGAGTCGGAAGGGAAGCGGCCGATGCGAGGGAAGCTTGCACGAGCACGTGCCACATGTAAACACCCCCTCTCTTAACCCGAGCGTTTATTTACCCTTTTTTCTTTTTCCTATATTATGGGAAAGAAAAGCCAATCGTCTTCATGGACCCCCCTATACATGATTATAGTGATAATCATCGCTGTCATTCTCCTGATTACTTTCGTCAAGCCGCTGTTCAACCAGGCGAGCGGCACCGCGGGGGAGAACGTGAAAACCGCGACTGAAACGCTCAAGTTCATCCCCCTGCTCTTCTCGTGAAGCGGGTGGAAAGACAGTTAAAAAAGCCCCTTTTTCTTAATGCCTTTCATGTTCCGAAAGAAAGCGCAAGTCTCGGCGCCGATAGAACTTTTGGTTGCGGTGATAATCCTCGCCATGACCATGGCGCTGGGCTTGAAGGTGATAGGAGACGTGCAGGAAGGGCGTTGCCTTGCCACCCTAAAAACGCAAACCCAGCAGTTGAAAAACGCCATGCTGGACGTTGCGTTGGGAAGCTCGGGAACAGCTAGAACGGTTTACTTTTCCTTCCCCACCTGCGGAAAGAGCGACATCGTGGGTTTGCAGTTCGTACTTTACACAAAGCCTGAATACTGCAGATTATGCCCAGGAACGTACGGGCACTGCTGGCAAGTCGTTCCGTTAGCAAAAGACCCTTCGGCGAAAGACCGGTTTTTCCAAGTCATCGACGCGATTTCCTGCGTGAACATGGCCGGCGACATCCAAATAAGCGAGTGCCCGGCCGGAGTGCAGTTGAACAGCGGCCCGCAATTGTCAACCGTGGGAGGCGATCCTTCTGATTACGGAATTC
>JAZDIF010000064.1:0-4081 GCA_043805205.1 Microcaldota archaeon | reverse complement strand
CCATCCAAGGCGCTTCCACGCTTGCTGCGAACATCCTGCAGGGCAACAAGTACTTCCCATACCTAGTCCAGCTTATTATTGCCGGCGTGGATTCTTCGCCGCAATTGTTCGACCTCGACCCGTTCGGAGGGTTGATTCCGGAAAAGTACGTTTCAACTGGCTCGGGAAGCGTTGTAGCTTACGGCTTGCTGGACGAGCATTTCAAGGAAAACATGAGCAGGGACGAAGCGTTGAGGCTGGCTGCCAAGGCTGTTAATGCTGCGATGAAGAGGGACAACGCTACTGGAGAAGGCATGGACTTGGTTTGCATTACCAAGAACGAGATAAAGCGTTATTCCAAGGAGGAAGCGCGCCAGTTCGTTTGAATTTTTTTTGGGCTGGCTTGCTCGAATAGTGGGTTTGAAACAGTGGGCTTAATCCGATTTGGACTTACACCGAGTGTTTAGAAATGCTTGAACCTAATGGAAACCAAAACCACAAGGGAAACAACCTGAAGGAACTTCACGAGGCCGTCGCTTCGCTTTTGCCTCCGGACTGCGAATTGACTAAGGTCGAGTTTGAAGGCCCCCAGTTCGTACTCTACTTGAAGAACATCAAGGCGTTTTATTCCGACAACAACCTCATCACGAAAATCGCGGCGAGAATCCGCAAGAAAATACTCTTGAGGTGCGATTCGTCCCAGCTTTCGGCCGAGGAAAAGGCGCTGGAGGAAGTGAAGAGGCTCATTCCGCCCGAGGCGGGAGTGAAGGAAATCCGCTTCGACCCGAATTTCAACGAAGTTTGGATCGAGGCGCTCAAGCCTGGCGTTGTGATAGGAAAGGAAGGAAACGTTTTGAAGAGCATTCTCGTGAACACTGGCTGGAGCCCGAGAGTATTGAGGGCTCCGACGAGCCCCAGCGAGATTGAGAGAGGCATTCGCAATTCGCTTTTGGCGAATTCCGAGGACAGGAAGAAGTTCCTCATCAACGTTGGAAAGAAGATAGTGGAGCCTCCCACCGGAACGGATTGGATTAAAATCACGGCGCTGGGAGCCTTCCAGGAAGTGGGGAGAAGCTGCGTTTTGCTCCAAACCCCGAAAAGCAACATTCTTCTGGATTGTGGAATAAACCCGGATACTTTCGATCCTGCAAGGGCATATCCGTACTTGAACGCCATGAACCTTGCTTTGGAGCAAATAGACGCGGTTATTCTTTCCCACGCGCACATGGATCACTCCGCGTTCGTCCCTTACTTGTACGCTTACGGTTACGACGGGCCGGTTTACTGCACTCCGCCCACGCGCGACTTGACTGTATTGCTGCAGCAGGACGGGTTGAATGTAATGCATTCTAACGGCATGAACGCCCCTTACGCGGAAAAAGACATTCGCAAACAATTGAACCACATGATAACGCGGGATTACGGCGAGGTTACGGACGTGACTCCCGACGTTCGGTTTACTTTCTACAACGCGGGCCACATTCTCGGCTCGGCGCAAGTGCACTTGCACATTGGCGAGGGTTTGCACAATTTCGTTTATTCCGCAGACATCAAGTACGGGAGGACTAACTTGTTCGAACCTGCGGAAACGCGCTTTCCCAGAGTGGAGACTCTGCTTTTAGAAAGCACTTACGGAGGGAGGGAGAACCTCCTGCCTAGGGTGGAGGACAGCGAAGCGAGGCTGGTGCAGGTTATCCGCGAAACCCTGCAGAGGAAGGGAAAGGTTTTGATTCCAGTGTTTGCAGTGGGCAGGGCGCAGGAGATAATGCTGGCGTTGGAGAACCGCATGCAGCCGGACGAGGCTGTAGTTTATTTCGACGGAATGAGCAAGGAAGCTTCTGCTATACATACCGTTTATCCGGAGTACTTGAAGAAGGTCGTGCAAAGGAGGATTTTGCAGAACAACTCCCCCTTCGATTCCCCGATGTTCAAGCACGTCATTTCCAAGGAAAGAAAGGCGATCGCGGAGAGCGAAGAGCCTTCGGTGATTCTCGCTCCGAGCGGAATGCTTACCGGCGGAACATCGCTCGAGTTTTTGAAAATGCTTGCGCAAGACGAGAGGAACAGCTTGATTTTCGTGGGTTACCAGAGTGCGTTGTCGCTTGGGAGAAAATTGCAGAACGGGTTGAAGGAACTTCCGGTTCCCAATTCTTCCGGAAAAACCGACACGCTGAAAATCAATCTTCAGATTCACACTGTCGACGGCTTCAGCGGGCACAGCGACCGCTCGCAGCTTTTGGCGTACGCGAGAAACTTGCGTCCCAAGCCGTCAAGGATTTTCACGAACCACGGGGATGAAGCGAGGACTGAAGACCTTGCAAGGACGATAAACAGGATGCTGCATATTGAAACGCGCGCTCCCATGAACTTGGATTCAATCCGCCTGCGCTAGTTTTTAAACGGCGGCGAGCGTTGTTTTCTCATGCGCTCTTTCAAAACGCTTGTTTTCGCTTTGCTTGGGGGTGCCGGGTAATGCGCTTGCTTTTGACGGGAACTCCAGGCTGCGGAAAGACTGCTTTGGCTGGAAAACTCGCACGTTTGCTCAAAGCGAAGCTCGTTGATGTTAACGACATAATCGAAAAGAAAAGGATTTTCAGGAAGAACGCGCGCGGAGAGAAAGTAGTTGATTTGAGGAAGCTGGAGAAAATCCTCAAGGGAATTTTGCGAAAGGAAAAGAACGTTGTCGTCGATTCCCACCTGCTGTGCGAGTTGAAATTGCCTTGCGACAGGATAATTGTTTTGCGTTGCGAGCCCCTGGTTTTGAAAAAACGCTTGGACCGGAGGAAATATCCTGCTTGGAAGGTGCGTGACAACGTTCTGGCGGAATTGCTGGATTACTGTGCGATCCAAGCGGTTGGGAATTACCTTAAAAAGAAGGTTGTTGAAGTTGATTTCACGAAGCCGTTTTCGGCTGGAAAAGTTTTGGCTAAGCGTAAAAGCGATGAGATTAATTGGATGGGCGCTTTCAACAGCGTGAATAAGGCTGTTGGGGCGCTGAAAACCCGCTAGAATAAAGGTTTAAAAATTTTTGCTGGTTATTAATGCAGTTTGGTTTTTTCCAGTTGCTTTGGGGTGAATACCGGAAATGCAGTTTGTGAAAGGGCAGGATGACGATTGGGAAGACGAGGAAGAGTGGGACGAGGACGAGTGGGAGGAAGACGAGGAAGAGTAGCTTCCGCGCTTTTTTTCAATCAGCGCCTTTTTTTCTTTTTCAAGCTTTTTTTCACTTTGATTCCGCAAGCTGGAGCGTAATCGCGTCAGTGGGAACGCCGTCGTTCTTGTCGAGCGAAAGTTTCTTCAACAGGGTTTCGAGGGTTTTCTCCTGCGCTTCGCGCGCGCGGTCGAATTTGGTTTCGGGCAAGGCGAATTCCGCGAAACTCCCGAATTTCGAAACGTCCAAAACCTTTATTTTCACGACTCCGAAGTTGAAGTTCCACTCTTCAACCTCGCGGGCGAGAACTTCCTTGTAGCCCAGTTTTTCCAGCTCTTCTATCATGGAATAGCTGCTTTGCAGCTCGAAGCCCAGCTTGTCTTCCTCCTGCAGCATGTACCCGTCGAACAAGAGCGTTTCCTTCTGGGTTTTCTTCTCGCTGCGCACTAGGAAATAAGCGAAAACGCTTTCGCCGTACTGCTTTGCGTGGATTACGTCGAAAAACTCGCCGCCGGAAACGAAAACAGCCTTGTTTTTCTTCAAATCGTAAACGATTTTCTCCGCATCCTTCACTTCGAATGTAATCCTCACTTCGGGAAGCTTCCACTTCAACTCGTGCTGCTTGATTTTCTTCGGAAACAGGAAGTCCAAGAACCCCATTTTGAAATCACTCTTGCTCGGAATACGCCGGTTCGCCTTTGCGTTTCAAAAACAAAACCGCGAGGGTTATTAAAACGATTGCGCCGGCGACGCCCAGCAAGAGCGCGTTGCCGTCGTCCTTCGCTTTGGCAGTCTCTCCGCCGGCAAAGAGCTTGTTCAAGTCCCTAGCTGCAGTCCACGCGGTGAAGGAATTGCCTTTCTCCGCGTATTCCCTCGCCTGGCCGAGGGCGTTGAGAGTTTGTGAGGTGCCGAACTGCTTTTGCTTTTCCTCCGCGGAAGTTATTTCCTGCC
>JAZDIF010000063.1:0-6902 GCA_043805205.1 Microcaldota archaeon | reverse complement strand
CCGACTATGCACGGAATCCCCAACTCCCTCGACACTATCGCCGCGTGACACGTAATCCCGCCCTCATCGGTAACGACTGCGATCGCGTTTCTCAACGCAGGAACGAGGTCGGGGTTGGTCATGGGCGCTATGAGAACGATGTTCTTTTCACCCGCGTAGTGCCTCGGTCTGAAAATCAGTTTTACAGTTCCAGTTACTTTTCCCGGAGACGCGGCCATTCCTTTGGCGATAGCGTCAGTAATGGCTTGAATCCCCATCGCTTGGCTGTACAAATCCAAGGCTTTTTGTCCGACAATCACTTCTGTTTTTTGCGTTTGGGAATCAAACAAGAAAGCGTAATTTTCGTTTCCAAGCAACGTTCCCGAATGCTTTTGCTTTTTTTCGAGCAAAACAATAACCTGCCAAGGCGAAAGCTCGGTGCACTCGAGTCCGTGCAAGCCTATCGCTTCGCTTACTTTCTCCAAGAACGGGCGGGTGGCATAATGAAAGCGGTTGTAATTCTCCCTCAAGTGGTCTTTGTAGAAAGAGAATTCCGACAACGCCAAAAGAAACCTCAAAACGTCTTCCGAAGGCTGCAATTCCTGCAAAAGTCTTTGCTTCTCTTCAGCCATCTTCTTCGGATACGCCCTTGCCATTTCCAGTCTCGCCAAAACCTTGTCCTCATCCAAAACGCCTTGCTTCAACTCGTTGATTACGAACTCGGCGTTCCAAGGCTCTTCGTTCTCGTAACCGCACGGAAACCACTCGAATTCCTTCAAATACTCGCCTACCGCAGAATTCAGTTCTTCGAGTTTCGCATCGCTCTTCAAAAGAGCGGTTATTTCGGAAGCGCTTTTTTCGATGAAAAGCTGCTTGAACTTTCCCAAGGCTAGAAGCAAAAGCTCGTGAAAGCGCGCTTGTTCCTTTTGGGCAAAGCTTTCCTTCGAAGTAGCGGTTAAAATGCTGAAAACCTTGCTGCGCGTCTCGGCATCGGGAATTTTTTGATACAACCATTTTTCGCACTCTTTAACGCCAACGCGGTTGAAATGGCGGATTACGGCTACGGGCTGCGAAGCCAGCCAGTATTCTTTGAAATACGATTCAAACAAAGAGGGATCACCCTCCGTCAAGACTGTTCTGGCTGTTTCGCGCAAGCGGGCCATTTTCTGCTCGACGATTTTCGCATACTCGTCGATAAAACCGGTCCTACTCGGATGAGCCAAAATCAGGTTTTTAACGTGGTTTTCGGAAGCTGCAAGAGACTCTGCATCGTAAAACATTGTAACCGAGTGTTTCCTGCCCGTAAGCAGGGTGGTGGGATTTAAATCCAAGGATGAAGGCATGTGCGTTCCGGCTTCAATGAATACTGCCGGATAGAACGGAGTGCAAGGTTTTTCCCATTCGTAGAGCCATTCAACCATTTTCAAGACACCTTCCGCACTATGCCCTTGTTTGCGTCTACTTCCACCAAATCTCCATCTTTCAAAACGCGGGTTGCAATCTTCGTCCCGATAACGCAAGGAATGCCCAATTCACGAGAAACAATCGCAGCATGCGAAGTAACGCCTCCCTGTTCCGTGACGATTGCAGAAGCTTTTTTCATGGCCGGAACGACGTCCGGATTAGTTGCAATAGCCACGAGAACGTCTCCCTGCCGCATTTTCGGCAAGTCCGAAGGCTCGAGAATAATCCTCACTATTCCCTTCGCATAGCCGAGGCAAGCGCACTGCCCTTTAAGCTCTTTCACGTCAGAATCGATTTTCAAAACCGCTTTTTCCGAAAGGGCTTTCGCTTCCCCGCCAACGGAAACCAAATCCGCTCCCTCTTCAGCGTACAAAACGCAGAATTTCTCCCTTTCCGCTAGAATCGAAACGTCGAAATTCCCTTCAACCAAAAGCTTTTCGTACTCGTCTTGCGTCAAAAACCTCGCTTGGTCCAAGGTTATGCCAAACCTCCGCGCTATTTCCGCGTAAACGCTTCTCAACAAATAATTCGAACGCAGTTGGGCGTAACGCCTGTGCACTTTCGAAAGCATGAACCCGCCGAAAACGTCGAACAAACGCGCGTGCTTTTCGTCAACGTTCAATTCGTCAAGCAGCTTTTGCTTTTTTCTTTTCAGAGTTTCCAATCCTTCCTCAATGTTCTTCAGTTCTTGCGAAGGGCTTTTGCCTTGCTTCAAGTAAGCGTTCAATTCCTCCTCGTAATGCAACATGGGCTGCGGTTCCCCCACCCACAACGCGCTGATCGGCGAGTATTTCGCGTAATAATCTTCCAACAGTATTTTTGCTTCCGCACGCTGGCCTTTTTCCATGGCTACGGCTATTCTCAAAAACTCTTCGTGCTGCAAAGCCTCCTTGCTTTTTTCGGTAGGCGAGGTAAGGGTAATGAAATAAGCGTTGACTTTGTCTTCCGAACCGGTTTTCGTCCTCAAATAATTCTTCAGCAATTCCGTGAATTCGGGGTAGAACATGTCCGTGGCGTTGGAAAGCCAGCCCCACTCGTAAAGCTCCGTATGCAAAGTGAAATGCTCTTCAAGAATTTTCCACAGCTCTTCGTTTGAAAGAGAGGAAAGGTTTTTCGGGATTTTGTTCGCACTATCCTCCAGCGCGTCGGAGTAAGAAACGATGTTTTCGTTGATTTTTATGCCGTAATCCGGGTCTGCGGCTATCTTGTTAACGAGATTCAGCGTAAAATCAAGGCAGCTTTTCTTTCCGTAGTAAAAACTCATGTCCGTGCCTTTGAACACTCCGAGAATCTTGGAGTAATTCATTCCAGTGCTTTCTTTCATGTTGTTGACGAACGAGTGCAGCCAGATGCTGCAGAAAGCGAAATCGATGTTCGGAATGTCCTCCGCTACCATCCATTCGTCCCCGTCGTTCAAATGCAAAAATTTTCCGTTCACTCGACATCCACCTTTCGAATGATGCCTTTGTTAGCGTCGACTTCCACAAGATCTCCATCCTTGAACGCTTTCGTAACGATTTTAGTTCCAACTATGCACGGGATTCCCAACTCGCGGCTGACGATTGCAGCGTGGCAAGTGATGCCTCCCTCGTCCGTCACTATCGCTCCTGCCTTTCTCATCGCCGGAACGAGATTCGGGTTGGTAGCAGGGGCGATGAGAACATCCCCTTCGTTCATTTTCGCCATGTCTTCGTTCCTGGCGACGAACTTGATCACTCCCCTTACGAAACCGGGGCAGGCGGGAGTGCCTTTCAACTCATTCACTCCTTCCGCAGGAGGCTTGTTGCTTTCAATTCCCGCAGCCAATTCCTCGGCTTTCGTTCCAACGTAAATTATTTCCACTCCGTTCTGGACGACCATCGCGAGATTCTCCATCCTCTCGCTCAACAATCCCTTGTCGGCATAACCCGTTTCCAAAGCTTCTTTCAGCTCTTTTCGGGTGAATTGCTTGACCTGCTTGACGCTCAACCCCAAACGATTTCCAATCTCCGAAAACAGGTTTTCCGCGCAACGGTGGCCGAGGAAAACGACGTCTTTCCTCAAGCCCTTCAAAAACACGAAGTTTCTAGCGGTTGCAAGCCAGTAAGATTCTTTTTCAGTCAAACCCAAGGCTGCTGAAAGCGCGTTTTGCTTTTTTTCAAGCTCTTGAACGTTCAAATTCAATTCCGCAAGCTTTTCGCTAGCGTCAACCCCTTGCTTCAGCTCGCTCTCCAGAATGCCTTGAAAGTAATTCTCGTCCAATATCGTAGGCCCGTCGTAGCCGAACTGCAGCCAATCGTACTTCTCCACGTGGTTTTGAAAAAGCTGGGTTTTGAGTTCAGGTTTTTCCTGGACGTTCTTCATCAAAACGTAGAAATCCTCGTCCTGCTTTTGCAAAAAGCTTTTTTCAGCTGGAGTCGTGAGCGTACTGAACGCCTCCGCAACGCTCACGCTAGAATGGGAAATATTGATTTTTTCCTCGAGCATTTTAGTCAGTTTGTTGCTCAACAAATTCGTCTCGAAATCCGAGAGGTTGATGACGTGCCCGAAAACGTTTATTCTAACGTAAAGGTCGAACAGCTTTTCGAAAGTACCGTAAAGCCGGGAGTTCGAGTATTTGGAAAAATCCTCGTGCTTGACGAAAAAGGAATAGTCGTACAATTCCTTTGCGGAATCCCTTTGTCCCTTGTCGAGGGTTTTGACGAACTCCGGGTCTTCCATTTTC
Organism: Microcaldota archaeon; assembly: GCA_043805205.1. GTDB lineage: Archaea > Micrarchaeota > Micrarchaeia > Norongarragalinales > Norongarragalinaceae > UBA10210. Next base: position 2,755 of record JAZDIF010000063.1, on the reverse strand, counting down.
GCCAGCGTTTTCTTCGCTTGGGCTTCGAAGTTTTCGAAAACGCCGAACCAGCACATGCTGAAGCGGCTTTTGTCGAAAGCGAACATCCAACCGGTGTCGTTCTCCCCAAGGAAAGGCGCTATTCCGCTGGTGGCGGCAACCTGGTAGGACGTAACGTGAATCAACGGGGAGCAATTGTACTCCTCTGCAACCATCTTCCAACCCACTTTCAACCCACCTTTTAACCTCAAGTATTTGCCTCCAACCGCAAATTAGACTGGAATAGGCACTTGCCTACTCAAGCTTTGGTTGTTGCGGAATCGTCGTACTTTTGGAGGAAACCGTCGAACAAACGCATTTTTCCCATCGAGCCTAGCTTGAGCTTCTTGGAACTCAAGTACCACACTACGCCCAGCAGTGCGATTAGGGAAAAACCGTCGAGGCTACCCAAGAAAAGGAAAATGCCGTTCCTCAGCTCGTCTATCGCCAATACCGCAGCGATTACGATCAAGTCCCACTTTAGCAAGCTTTTGCCTTTGTTTGCGTTTTCCTGCATTTTTCAACACCTCACGGGTTGCTGGCCGGCTCCTTGATTTTGAAGGAAGGTTCTTTGCCGGTGAGCCAGTGGGGGATGGTCGCAGGCTCGCGAATGTCTTCCACGGGCACGAGCAACGGGCGCATTTCAAACTCCTGCCAGTTGGAGTAAGCAGCCGACCCATGCCACCATTTGTACAAAGCCCAGCCGAACACGAGCATGGACGCCATCAGGTACATCTCGCTTCCAGTGAGCAAAACCTGGTAGAACAGGAACAGGCCGACGATTGCGGCCAAAACCGCGAGAGCGCTTCTCTTGTAAACCCTCGCCATCACCAGCGCGTGCTCTTCCACAATCTCATCCTTGGTTTTCGTAACGGCGAACTTCTTGTTGCGCATGTCGTCCAAGGAATACGTGTCCCTGACTTTCAGTGGCGCTCCCAGCCTCCTGAAGCCGGGCGCGAATTTCCTCAACGACATTGAAAACGTGTACGGGTCATACATTTTCCATCCCTCCTACATCATTCCGAATCCTTTGTTCAGCACGTAAGCGTTGTGCGGAGCTACCTGCACAGGATCGTGCTCGTAATCGCTCCAGCCTCCCGCGTAGCCTCCCCACGCTTTGGTGTAATGGCGGGAAACCAAGCTTGCAAAAATCAATGCCAAAACCGCGAAAACGACGTCTTTCGAAGAAGCGAACATGGAAAAGGAGTACAAAGCGGCGACTAGGGAAATGCCGACGATGGCGAGGTTCTTGTAAGTGCTTTTCATGACTCCGTTGTAGTAGTCCAAAAGCTCCTTGCGAGTTGACACTCTCCAGGAAACGTCGGCAAGCGAAATCCTTCCCTTACCCAACCAACGGGATTGAGTGCCAGGATGGTCGCTAGGAGACGTTTTGTCCCATTCCGGCTCTTTAGGAATAGGCATTGCCTTCCAAGTTCCGATAGGATTCTTCCTCAAAATGTCATCCAACAGCTCAACCATTTTTCCTCCCCTTTCACTCTCTTTTGTTTAAACTTCGTTGTAGTAACTATACAGCGGCGGTATATAATAATTTGTTGTAAGCAAGAATACTACAAAATAAAAAGGTAAAGAAAAAAGGCAGGCGTGTAGAGGGAAAATAGCGTCGTAAGTATACATACGACAATTTTAAATACTAGTAGAACGTGAGTATTTCAAAATAAGGAAGGAATGGCATGGGCGTTGAGGAAGAAGCACTTTTAAGGAGCATCGGTTTGACCCACAACGAATCGCTGGTTTACCTGGCCCTGGCTTCGCTGGGGCCGGCCAGCGCTTCGGACGTTGCGGAGAAAAGCGGAGTGCAGAGAACGCTGGTTTACGATACTCTAAAGCGCCTGGTGGAGAAAGGGTTGGTGAGCCAGGCGGATATTGACGGGAAGAAAGTGTTCAAGGCAGCTGAACCGTCGAGGTTGAAAGCTGCTGTTGAAGAAAGGCAGAAGAGCGTTTTGGACAACGTTTCAAAACTAGTTCCTTTGCTGGAGAAGACTTACGCTTTTTCCGCCAAGCCCACCGTCGAAATGTACACGGGAGTGGAGGGTTTGAAGACGGTTTTCACCCAGGAGATTGAAGAACTGCCCGAAGGCGGGGTTTTGAAGGTACAAAGAATGCAGCCGGGAGTTGCGATTTGGGCGCCGGTTTTCATGGCGTGGTGGCACAAGCGGAGGATTCAAAAGAAAATCGTTTTGCGCGGAATCGTTGATTTGTCGCCTCCTGCTTTCGAAAGGGGGAAGGAGTTGGAAAAGCTTCCTTTCACTGAATTGAGGTATTTGAGGGAAGCGTTGCCTTCGCCGGTCACTTACCATGTTTTCGGGAATAAAGCTTCGATAATGGCGATGGCTGAGGGGGAGAGCTTGGGCATAATAATTGAAAGCAAGGTCGTGGCTAAAAGCTTGGAAGAGAATTTCGACGTTATTTGGGCTTCGCTTGAAAAGCCAAGCGCGGCTTCCTCGGTAAAGAAAGCCTAGGCGCCAGTTCCCGTAGCCTTTCCCCCAGCGGCGTTCGTTCTCTTGCCGCCAAAGGCTTTCCGGGAGTGAACCAAGGCGTTTCAGACCGCCCTATTTCCATCGAGTGCAGGAACAGGGTTTTCAAGTTCATGAGCGAGCTTAGAGTTTTGGGCTGGGCGAAAGCCCAGTGTATTCCCTCCCAGCCGTTCAAGCGTTCCAAAACCTTTCCTTCGACAATCCTTTTTCTAACGTAATTTTCGATTGCAGTTGACAATCCG
>JAZDIF010000062.1:0-2532 GCA_043805205.1 Microcaldota archaeon | reverse complement strand
TATAAAGAAAACGCGCTTGAAATGCGCTTGATTTTCCAACGGTTTCAGATACAAAAACGAGCGTTTTTCTCCCCTTAAAACTCCCAGGAATTATGTCTCTCTATACAGTCTATCTATCATCTCGCCTACTTTTGTCCTCGTGACCGCCTCTCCTTCGGCTAGCCGCGCGTATTTCCTTTGCGTCAAACGGTCGGCGACTACGATAATGAGCTCGTCACACTGCGCCTTCTTTGCAGCCAGCCGCGCCTTAATCTCCTTCTCTTCAAAACGGTCAAGGTAAGTGCCCGTCTCTACCTCGAAGGCAATCGTCTTCTTATTCAATTCGAATACAACGTCAAAGCCAACGGTAGCGTACAACTCGGGTTTGCCGCCTCGTTTCTTGATTTCCTCCGCTACGGCGTAACATAGGAGGGCGTGTTCGCCTGACTCGTTTGAACGAGTTTTAACCAAGTACCAAGGGAGGCCGCCGGGGTTCAACAACATGCTCCGGATTGGGAGGTAGCCTTCTTTTTTCAAGGCAATCGCCTCTTCCTCCGATAGTTTCTTGAGTTCGTAGTAGCCTTTGGAAACGTCGATTTTTACCTCCGGCTGGCTTTCCTGCGGTATTTCAGGTTCGGGGTCGTTGGGGTCAGTAGTAATGAATTTGTGTATCTTTGGCGGCGCGGTTACAATGAATTGGTACCGGCCTTGCTCGGTAATCAACAGGCCTTGGCCTTTTTCCGCTCGAAGCAAGTAATCCCGTTCCTTTTCATTCAAAGCCAGGGCTTTGGAGATTAAGCCCAAGTTGTTGGCGTTTTGCTTTAACAGTATTTTCGTCGAAGTCGTGTTAAGGACGCTTATTCCTCCGTCGCTTCGAAGCAAGTCCTCGATTTCCTGAGTAATAAACCCAATTGCGGCGTTGTTTTTTCTTGACGTTTTAATGAAATCGAGTAAGTAGTTTTCGGCTTCCTTGCTTCGAAGTAAGCTCCAGCCTTCGTCAATAATAACGATTTGGGGCTTCTTGTCTTTCTTGATTTCCCGCGAAATCAGTTCCAGCACAGAAAACATGACTAGTTGCTTGACTTGGGACGGCAATTGGCTTATGTCAAAGTCAATGAAGCCACGGTTGAGGTTGACTTTCGTGGGCTTGTCTAGGAATTCGAAAAAGCCGTTCTTGGAATACATTTTAACGCGGTTTTGCAGTACTTCAAGGCTTTTTTCGTCCGAACTGTAATCGCTTTTTCTTGACTCGCGAGTCATTTCCTTCAATACGTCCTTGAGATCCGAGAAAGTCGGCGGATTATTGGCCCACGTTCCCGGGTCTGCGCTCAATATCCCGCGCCCTTTGTAAACACGCGTCAAGGCTTCGTTTAAGACGCCTTTTTGGTTTTCCGTCAACCCCCCGGTGATAATGTCAAAAACTGAGATTAGGGTCAGCATTTTGTTTCCGTAGTCCTCGCCAGCCAAATCGAATAAATTAATCATGGAGGGCGAGTCTTTGGACAATTTGATGACTTCTCCCTTCAATTGCCTGGCCAAAGCCGCGTACTCGGCGTTCGGGTCCAAGACGAATACCTTGGCTTGGCTGGCTAACAAGTGCTGCATGACTAGGAATTTGGAGGCATAGCTTTTTCCAGAACCCGATATGCCGAGGACGAAAAAGTGCTTGTTGCTCATGGACTCAAAGTCAATGAACAAGGGGTTGAACGTGTTCTTTTCATGGGCGAAAAACAATCCTTTTTTCCTAGCATCCACGGGGTACAGGAAAGGAAAAGTTGCGCTAAGCGAGCTTGTCAAGAATTCTTTTCGGGTGCCAATGGCGTCCTTGGCAATGGGGAGCATGGACTTGAAGCCATCCGCCATCCGAAAATCTAAGGATTTGGGAATAATCATCAAGGCATTCAAGTTGGCCTTGCACTTTTCGGTAGTAAGATCCAAGCCGTTCAACGTGTTAGCTTGATTGTCCACGTAGAGCGATACTTGAAACATTTTCTCTTCCCCCTTGTAGAGCTGCTGGTAGACGTTCAGCGTGTCCTGGCGCTTGATTTCCAATGAAGGATTAGGCGTTCCCGAGCTGGAACTCGACATCAAATCCGATGTTTGTTTAATGATTTGATTATGCAGGGAAACGAGGGTACTGCTAATGGTGGCCGGGTGGATGTGCAAGGAAATGTCGTATGGCTCGCTGGCTGACAAAAAGGTTTCCAGCCAACCGTCTTCAACCCTTCGTGGATAGCCCGTTGCTTTGACGGTTCGGTGGAAGAAGCCGTTGACTACCGAAAAAGTCGGAAAAACGTCGAATTCCGGGGTATTGGCAGCTAGGGAAAAAACGTATTTTTCCTTCTTTTTCTTGGACTTAGCCTTCGGCTTGCGTGGTTTAACGTTCTGGGCAGCGAATTTGGCTAGCACAGCTCCGACCTCGGCGTTTTCCAAGCGCCTGGCCTTCAAACCACAAGCGGCTAGCTTTTCTTCAACGATTTTCGTCCGCTGGTCTAGCTGTTTGAGGGCTTCGCCGTCATCAGCTTTGCCTGCAATCATTGGACGAGGGTTTTC
>JAZDIF010000061.1:0-2934 GCA_043805205.1 Microcaldota archaeon | reverse complement strand
GTACTTCTCTCCCTGCCGGTAATGTGGAGTTTCCAAAATCCTGAATAAAGTGGGATCGCGCATCACCGTATTCTCGCTCTGCATGCCCCCCTTCAAACGCAAAACCGCCTGTCCTTCTTTAAACCCGCCGGCAAGCATTTTTCTCCAGTCAGAAAGATTTTCTTCAACTCCTCTCCCCCTGCAAGCGCATTCCTTCCGTTCCATGCGGTTTTTCTTGGTGTCTTCCTGCGGGCAAGTGCAAACGAAAGCATCGCCTTGCGCAATGAGTTTCTCTGCTTGCTCGTAAAACTCCGGAATCAAGTCCGAAACGAAAGTTTCGTTGCCGTCAAACTCTAACCCCAGCCACTGCAAATCCTTCTTTATCGCATCGACGAACTCTTGCTTTTCCTTCTCTGGGTTAGTGTCGTCGAAACGCAGCAAAAGTTTTCCAGAATACTGGCGGGCCAGTTCAGCTGCCAGGAAAGCCGCTTTCGCGTGCCCCAAGTGTAGAAAGCCGTTCGGTTCAGGAAGAAATCGCGTCACCACTCTTCCCTCCTCCGCTTCGGGCAAAACCCACTTTTCCTTTTTTTCCTTCTTCCTTTCCTCAAAGTGGAATTCGGACAATTGCTTTTCCAGCTCTCCCTTGCCTAAGGAATTAGCTTTCTCCACGTTTTCCTGAATCAAGCGCATAGTCTCCCGCATGTCTTTCTTCGCATCTGGAAATTCCGCAATAACCTTTCCGGAAACGCTCTTCGCTTCCGCCGTCCCGTAGTCGAAAGCGTTCTTCAAAGAGTGTTTTCTCACTATAGTTTCCAAATCGAGCATGAGGACAATAGTGATAGTAATAAAATTAAGCTTTGCGAGAAATAGAGTGAAGGGTGAAACTCCGGAATGGAAGAGGAACACAGGGACAGACACAAGGGCTCGCAGTTGCTATTCGCTGTTGACGAAAAGGGAAACTTGAGCGGAAAGCTAGTGAGAAGGTGGGACGCCCACACTTCGCCCGGAATAAAACACTTGGCGTACGGCATTCTAGTCGTCAATTCCAAAGGAGAATTCGTCTTGCACAAGCGCGCCGAAAGGAAAGTCGGAGGAGGAAAGCTGGACTTGCCAGTAAGCCACGTTTTGTCCACTGAAACGCACGAACAGGCGTTCAGTAGGACTTTGAAGGAAGAGTACGGGATTGAAGCAAAGCTTTCTTTTGAGGATTACGGCGGTTTTTCTTACGAAGAGCATTACGAAGACGGAACTTGCGAGAACGAGTTTTGCCTAGTGATAATAACGCATTACGGCGGGCCTTTCCACCCGAACCCGAAGGAAGTGGAAGGGGAGCTGGTTTTCCTGCCTGGAAAGAAAGCGCTGCAGGAAATCAGGGAGCGCCCGCTGGAATACACGATTTGGTTCAGGGAAGCGATTAAACTCCTTTCCAAACATTCAGAAGGAAAGAAGTACATCCAATAGTTTTTCAGGGTAAGGAGCTTTCAGCGCGAACTCCTTCGTTGCTCACGCTCAAATTCAAAACAGCTAATCCTTTTGACGCCCAGAATCCTTCTAGTTTTTTCTTTTCTTCTTCCGAAAGGCAGAATGCTGCTATCGCATCCCCGCCTCCGGCTCCCGGCAGGCAGGAAACGAAAGCCCCGGTCTCATCGCTTTCTTGGCGCAATTGCGTGTAATCGTCGCTTTCAATCTCGCAACCGCTCTTCACGCCAAGCTGTTTCCTCAAGAACTGGGCGTGATTGAACATTTTCCTGAAGTCCGCGAGGTTTTTTTCCGAATAAACCGAAGAGAGTTTTTTCAACGAGTTGATTGCGAACGAATTCGCCGCGTTGTACTGGGTCATCAAGTCGTCGTACTCTACTGCATTCGCCGCTTTCCAAGCGTTCACTTTCTTCACCATTTCGCTCGTGCTCGCGCTTTTCCCAAGCGCTGCAATCGCGACCTTGAATTGCTTAGGCAGAGGAATCTCGCGGGTTTCGTAATCCCACTCCGCATCTACAACCTGAGGAAACGGCTGCTTCAAAATTTCGGGGGAATAGCGGACGTAAGAAGAAGCGCCGTAGCAAGCCGCTGCGACATCGAAACCGCTTCCAACTTTCCCCTGGGCCGTGCTGTGGGCCCACTGGGAGATTTTGTGGATTTTTTCCTTATTCTCTTCAACGCCCAGCCCGTGGAGTTCAAACAACGCAGCGGCGGTAGCGACGCACACCGCGGCGCTTGAACCCAAGCCAGCCTTGACTTCAATTCCGAAAGCCTCGTCGCTCTTAGTCTCCAACTCGAAATTCTTTAATGCAACACCCTTCCAAGCGAAATAATTCAAACAAGCTTCCGTAGTGGTTTTCACGAATTTTGCCTTGTCCGAATCGTTGTTCAGGAGTATTTTGCCGTTTTCGAAAATCCCGCTCGCCTCGAAAGAAAACTGGGGAGCTTTGAAAGTGATCTTGTGGCTTTCCTTCGCCGAAGCGTAAACTCTTTTGTCCACGCCAGTGATGAAAGAAACGTTCGGCCTTTCCAGGACAGCATAACCGCCAAGCCAAAGGATTTTTCCAGGAGCGGAACAGACGACCATTTTCTTCACTTCAGCGAAGGTAGTTTCTCGGCAAAGTCTAAAAGGCTTTTGCAAACCAAATCCGGCTTTTCTTTTTCCAGAATCTTTTGCGTCCCGAAGCCGCTCAAAAGCAAGGCGGTCTTGCAGCCGGCCGATTTTGCGGCAACCGCATCCGAAGCCACATCCCCGACGTAAAAACAGTCTTCCGGGGCAACACCCATTTTCTGGCAAACAGCGTGAATCCCGTCTGCGTGAGGCTTTCTGCGCGCTATTTCTTCGCTCGTCAGAACTACTTCCAAAAGATTAGAAAAACCCCAAAATTCCAGCCAAGGGGTGTTGAACGAAGTAACGGAATTGGAAAAAGCGCCCAGACGATACCCCTTCTCCAAAAGCAAGTGCAACGCTTCCTC
>JAZDIF010000060.1:0-2726 GCA_043805205.1 Microcaldota archaeon | reverse complement strand
AAAGAAAATCGGAAAGAAAAAACCCCTTCGAAAGAGGTTGTTTTGAAGCTTTCGAACGCCAGTAAAATATACCACTTGGACGGGATTGACGTTCACGCTCTGAAGAGCGTGCAGCTTGAAGTCCGCCGCGGGGAGTTCGTTGGTGTCACTGGAAAGTCCGGAAGCGGCAAGTCCACGCTTCTTCAATTGATGGGGTGCTTGGACCGCCCTACCAGCGGGCTGGTGGAGCTGAACGGGGTTGACGTTTCCACGATTAGTGACGATCAGCTGGCCAGCTTGAGGGGAAAAAGGATTGGTTTCGTGTTTCAAGCTTTCAACTTGAATGCTACGATGACCGTGTGGGACAACGTTGCACTGCCCATGCGCATTCACGAGTATCCGGAAAGCGAAGTTTCAGCTAAAGTGGAGAAGCTGGTTGAAGTGGTGGGGCTTGCGGACAGGAAAAACCATTATCCCAACCAGTTGTCGGGAGGGCAGCAGCAGAGAGTGGCAATTGCCCGTGCTCTTTCCACTGATCCGGACCTGCTTTTGGCTGACGAGCCGAGTGGAAACTTGGATTCCGCTTCAAGCAAGGCTGTAATGGACTTGCTTGCTTCGATAAACGAGAAGAACGGGGTTACGATAGTGATGGTCACCCACGAGCCTACCGTACTGAGTTACGCGAGAAGGATAATCAGGATTGAAGACGGAGTGGTGTAGGGCATTTGGGAAAAAAAGGTGGTTTCATGAAAAGGGAAAAGCGTTGTTTTTGGTTGCGGTTGCAGTGTGCATGCTGCAATTGGCTTCTTTCGCAAGCGCAGTAAAGGTTGGAGGGTTTTACTACGACCCGTCGCCTGCCAAGCCCGGAGAGTACTTCACTTTGAGAGTTATTATTACCAACGACATATCCTCGCCAGTCAGGAACGGCTCTCTCTTGCTTTATCCTCAGTACCCGTTTTACCTGGACTCTTCCGAGTCCAACTTGCGCATCTATTCCATTGAAAAGCAGGGTGATACTATGGAGCTGAGGTATAAGGTTCTGGTGAGTTCCGACGCCCAGCCTGGAGTTGTTCAACTTCCTTACGTGATTTTGTTCGGGGAAAGCCAAATCGCGTCCCAGTTCAACATCGAAATTACTGAAAGCAACAACTTGAAAGTAGTCGGCATTTCCCCCACTACCCTGGCGCCCGGAGAACAGGCGAAGCTGGTTTTCACCGTGCAGAACCTGGCGAACGCATCGGCTAAAAACGTGGTTTTCTCGTGGAAAGATCCTGAGAGCGTCATCATTCCCGTGGGTTCGGAAAGCAGCCAGTTTGCTGAAGGGCTGCAGCCCATGGAAAAGAGGGATTTTGCGTTCGACGTTATAGTAGACTCTTCAGCCGAAACCGGAGCTTACACCCTCAACATTACCTTGTCTTCCTCCACGTCGAACAAAACCCAGTCAACCACCGCCGGAATAGTCGTGGGAGGGCAGGCGTCTTTGGATTTGATAGCACAAGATTATTCCGAGGGACAGATTTCCCTGGCGGTCGCAAACGTGGGCTTCAACCCGGCCACGGCGTTGAGCATCACCATCCCGCAACAGCAGGGAATCAGGATTTCTGGTCCCAACACGAGGTTTTTGGGAAACCTGTTGAAAGGCGATTACACGATAGCGAATTTTCAAGTCACCGCCTTGCAGGCGAACGCTCCGGGCATCCAAAACCGGACTGGAGCAACTCCCGCACCCCAGTCAATGAGGGTTGTGCTGGAGTACACGGATACTTTCGGAAAACGCCAGTCCATACAACGGGAAATTCCGATTTCAGACTTGGGACAAGCCGTTTCCACCCAGGCTGCTTTGGCCAACCGGAACAGGAACGGCGGCTTGCTTTCATTGTGGCCTTACGCAGTCGTGGCGTTGATTGCCCTTGGGACAATATTCTGGTGGTATAGAAAGCAAAAAAACCAAAAGACGGGAGTGAAGTAAACGCATGAAGCTGGACTACTCTGCAAGAATGGCTTTGTCCAACTTGAAGCACAGCAAACTGCGCACTTGGCTGACGATAACCGGAATCGTCATCGGAGTGGCGGCCGTAGTGCTGATTATAGCCGTGGGCAACGGCTTGCAGGAAAGCGTGCAACAGCAGTTGAGCGGCTTCGGCGCGGACTTGATTACCATAAGCCCGGGTTTTTCGAGGGCAGGTGCTTTCGGATTCAGGCCTGCCGGCGGAGGCGGGGAGGCGCAGACTCAAGCGCAGAATATTACCGTGAGAGACTTGCAGGCGGTGAAGCTCGTCAAGAACGTGAAGCAAGTCACCGGCGTGGTAAGCGCCCAGGCGAGTTTGGAGTTTGCAGGCGAGGATATCAAAGCGCAAGTGCGAGGAGTGGACCCGTTGTTGTGGCGGGATTTTTCGAACGACGCGCTTGAAGAAGGCAGGATACTGGAGCCCGGGGACGCTAATGCGATTGTAATCGGAAGCAGGGTTGCTGAGCAGTTTTTCACAAAGCCGGTAGTGCTGAATTCGCTGGTTAACATAAACGGAAAGGCGTTCAGGGTGGTGGGCATTCTCGCTTCAAGCGGTTCCATGGGCGGAAGCGACAACACGATTCTCATGCCCATAGTCCAAGCGAGGGCGGTTTTGGAAGGCTTTACCGTAGACCAGTTTTCCACCATTTACGTTAAAGCCTCGAATTTGGAGGAAATAACGCAAACCGTGGCGGACTTGGAGCAAACTCTTTTGTACTCCAGGCACTTGGTTGACAAG
>JAZDIF010000059.1:0-4576 GCA_043805205.1 Microcaldota archaeon | reverse complement strand
AGAGTTCGGCGATTATTTCGTCGTCTTTCAAGCCGCCGATTTTCTTTTCCAAACCAATCGGAAGTTCTTCAAGCGCTTGCATTGCTTTCAAACCGTTTTCGAGAAAATGTTGTAGTTCGTCCGCGGATTGTTTTTTCACGAACGCCAAATTCCTCTCGTAATCTTCATTGGGAACGCAAATTTCGACCAAACCCGCTTTTGAAACGTCGACCGCGGCGCTGTAATAAAATCCGGGAATGGACGCGTTCTTCTCTAACAACGACTCTGCAATAAGCCAGTGTTCAAGCAAAACGTACTTCCGTGTGACGAAACGAACAAGCTTCATTTTCTTTCCAAATAATCTTGAGGTTGTTTATAAATTAAAAACCGTTGAAAAAACCGTTTTTCCGAATGCGGATAAAAAAGCCTTCTCCATCCTTTATTTCGTTTTTTGAGGAGTTTTCAAGCTTTTTCCAGTTGTTTCGAGTTGTTTGAAGGGCGGTGAAATAGCTTTTTAAACTATTGGGCGCTCTATGTTAGAGCAAGACTTTCTACGGAAAGGCTTGTGCTAATGCTACAGTTCCCGGCTCGCCAGAGTGTTTAATCTCTATGACTGGCTTGCGTTTTATTCTGCTGTAGCGAACATGGGCATTCAAACAAAGCTCACGTTGCACCATCGGTGTGGCGGAGTTCATTTGATTTCGACGAGAGAGATTTTTTAATGCGACCAATTCGACGTTAAAGTTAGTTCTTGCGATCTACCAGCCGCTCCAGCGCACTTTAAAACTGCGCTGGGCGCAACACCAGTTGATCCTGCTGGAGGATACTGCTATCGGATTGCGACTAAGCCATGCAAGTTTTGCAGCACGAGCTTCGTGCTGCGGCAAACGGCTCAGTAACACGTAGTCAACCTACCTTTGAGACCGGAATAACCCTGGGAAACTGGGGACAATGCCGGATAGGCCAAGAAATCTGGAATGATTCTTGACCCAAAGGACTCTTGAATTGCAGAGAGCACCGTTCAAAGATGGGACTGCGGCTGATCAGGCTGTTGGTGGGGTAATGGCCCACCAAACCAATAATCAGTAGGGGTTATGGGAGTAATAGCCCCGAGACGGGCACTGAGACAAGGGCCCGAGCCCTACGGGGTGCAGCAGGCGCGAAACTTCCGCAATGCGCGAAAGCGTGACGGGGGTAATCCGAGTGCCGGCCTAACGGCCGGCTTTTAATGAGTTTGAATAACTCGTTGAATAAGTGCTGGGCAAATCCTGTGCCAGCCGCCGCGGTAACACAGGTAGCACTAGTGGTATCCACGAATATTGAGTTTAAAGCGTCCGTAGCCGGCTCGGACAGTTTTCTGTGAAATCTTTCGGCCTAACCGAAAGGCGTGCAGGAAATACTACCGGGCTTGAGAGTGGGGGAGGTCAAGGGTACTTTAGGGGGAGGAGTAAAATCCTGTAATCCTTAAAGGACCATCGGTGGCGAAGGCGCTTGACCAAAACACGTCTGACGGTGAGGGACGAAGGCTAGGGGAGCGAATCGGATTAGATACCCGAGTAGTCCTAGCAGTAAATGATGCAGACTTGGCGTTGCAGTTACTTAGAGTTGCTGCAGTGCCGTAGGGAAACTGTTTAGTCTGCCACTTGGGGAGTACGATCGCAAGATTGAAACTTAAAGGAATTGGCGGGGGAGCACCACAAGGGGTGGATGCTGCGGTTCAATTGGACTCAACGCCGGGAAGCTCACCTGGAAAGACGGCAGTATGAAGCTCAGACTAAAGATCTTAGCTAACAAGCCGAGAAGTGTTGCATGGCCAGCGCCAGTTCGTGCCGTGAGGTGTCAGGTTAAGTCCTGCAACGAACGAGATCCCTATCCACAGTTGCAACCTTGACAGTGATGTCGGGGGCACTCTGTGGAGACTGCCTGCGTTAAGTGGGAGGAAGGAAGGGGCGACGCTAGGTCTGTATGGCCTGAATTTCCAGGGCCACACGTGGCATACAATGGTGGAGACAATGGGTTCCGACGCCGAAAGGCGAAGGCAATCCCCTAAACTCCATCCCAGTTCGGATTGGGGGCTGAAACTCGTCCCCATGAAGTTGGAATCCCTAGTAATCGCGTGTCATCATCGCGCGGTGAATAAGTCCCCGCTCCTTGCACACACCGCCCGTCAAGCCATCCAAGCGAGGTTTTAGTGAGGCCGCAGCTTTCAGCTGCGTTCGAGCTAGAGCTTCGTGAGGGGGGTTAAGTCGTAACAAGGTAACCGTAGGGGAACCTGCGGTTAGATCACCTCCAATTGTTCGAAAGAACTAATTTGGACAACAATAGTCAGCCTTTAAGGCTAACTTCGTTTAAGAATCGGTCGCACGAAAAAAAAATCTCTCTATTAACAAAAATCAAAGCGTGAGTTGGCGCTATTCGCGCCCCGAGTTTTTTTTTCAAGCAAGGGCTCGTGGCGCAGTGGTAGCGCGCCTGATTTGCAAGCACTTTTTCTTTTTAAAAAAAGAAAAACTGCACTAAAAGAAAAAATTTTCTTTCAAAAAATCAGGAGGCCGTGGGTTCAAATCCCACCGAGTCCATTCTCACGCTTTCGATTTTCATACTAACATTCGGCTTTGCGTCAAAGCGAGCCGAGTGAGAAAAATGTGCATTGAAACGAAAGTTTTAATGTGAATTTATGCAATTTCCGGAGTAAGCTCCTTTCTTACCAAAAGGCGTTCGGATACCATAGTGCAGAACAAGGTTTTCGCAAGAAGACCGTTTTCATGAAGCTGTCGTAGGAAAGTTGGCATGTAGTTCACGAAGTAGGAAATCACCAATATTGTGAGTTTCCAGTAGTTATTGCTACTGCCATTCAGTGGATGGTTAGGCTTGAGTGACGACGAAGGGCGCAGCAAGCTGCGAAAAGCCGTGGGTAGGCGCAGGCAGCCTTTGAACCACGGGTTCCCGAATTGCCCCGTGAGGGGTGAAGACCGGCAGAATTGAAATATCTTAGTACGCCGAGGAAAAGAGACCAACAGGAATTCCGTTAGTAGTGCGAACGAACTCGGAAGAGAACAAACCGAATCGCCCTGCGCAAGTTGGGTGGATATGTGGTGTTCGGGCTTTTCTTTTAACGCGTGTTGCATAGTCGAGGTCCGTTGAAAAACGGCGTCATAGAAGGTTAAAGCCCTGTAAGCGAATGCAACGCGGGTGTGGAAAGTTCCAGAGTAGCGCATCCTTGCTTGGGTGCGCAAATACGCGGGTATTAACCCGCAATTCTAAATACATCTCAAGACCGATAGCGAATTCAGTACCGTGAGGGAAAACTGAAAAGCACAGCGAAAGCTGGGTTAAAAGTGCCTGAAATTGAATGGCTTCATTAAGACGCGGCGCGAAAGGACATTAAGAACCGGTGTCGCGTCCTACTTCTTGAAGCAAGAGCCAGGGAGTTCAAGATCGTGGCGAGCATTAAGCACAGCGAAAGCGATTTTCCGCAAGGCTCGCAAGAGTCCCAGGGAAGCCGTCCTAACAGGCGGTCAAGTCACTATTTTGAGACCCGAAGCCAATGCGATCTAAGCGCGCGCAGGGTGAAGCCGGCCTCCAGGCTGGTGGAAGCCCGCAACCAGTGATGGTCTATCCTCTTGGGTGACGCGCGTTTAGGGATGAAAGTGCATTCGAGCTTGGCGATAGCGGGTTCCCATCGAAGTGAACCGCAGTTCAGCCCGGTTAGAGGCCGGTGTTTGGTCGAGCGACCGATTGAAAAGAACGGGGGCGAAAGCCCTCACTTTACTATCAAACTCCGAAGCTAACACCGCCGTAGAAGACCGGAGTCGGGCGTGCGAGTCAAGCGCGTACGCCGAGAGGGGAACGACCCCTACTGCAGTTAAGGTCCCAAAGAATATTCTAAGTGTAAACTCAAGATGTCATGTTCCTCAGACAGTGGGGAGGTAGGCTCAGAAGCAGCCATCCTTTAAACAACGCGTAACAGCGGACCCATCAAGGTTCGTGGCATCGCAAACTCTCGGGACTAAGAATATCACCGACACTGTAGAATCGTCAGCTGGTCTGACGAATTTAGTAGATGGGCGGACTGTACGGGCAGAAGTCGGGCTGTGAAGTCCGGCGGACCGTTATAGTCATGAAAATCCTGGCGCTAGTAGCATCTAATCCAGGCGAGAATCCTGGACGCCGAAAGGGCAAGGGTTTCTTGTCAACGCTAATCGGACAAGAGTAAGTCGATCCTAACGCTAAACGTAACCGTGATGCGGAAGGGGAAACGCGTTAACATTCGCGTACCATTCGAATGCGCGCGGCAACGCAAGCCAATCGTTCGACGCTTGGGGGTGGACTTGGCGGCTGAAAGGCCGTTTAACTGAAATAAAACCGGGGAGTCTCGTAACGAGGAGAACCGGCTTAAGTCGGGAAAAACAGGTTTATACCCGCGAGCCCATGAAAAGAACGTTGGAAGTATTTTGGATGATCGTACCCAGAACCAGTACAGGTGGCCCTAGCTAAACAAGCTAAGGCGTGGCAGGAGAACTAGAGCAAGGGAATTCGGCAATCTAGGTCCGTAACTTCGGGATAAGGACTGCCTAAATTCCTTCTTAGAAGCAATTCA